>NZ_MAYF01000042.1 GCF_001684955.1 Chryseobacterium contaminans
TCTACTTGAGAAACTACCCGTAATTTAAAAGCTATACTGTAGTCTCTTTGGGTGCGCTTTTCTCTTTTTAATACTTGTTCTTTCATAAATAAGTCGATTAGTTGTCAACTTATTTCAGGACGGGACAGAAATTACAACAAAAAAGCCCTTCAATTGAAGAGCTTTTAGTATTTTTTTCATATTTCATTCCTTAGTTGGCAACGTCGCTGATGAATTTAATTCTCAGCATTCTTACCTCTTCATCAGACAGTTCGTCTCCAAACTCATCCAATAAAATTTTCATGCTGTCGCTTTCAGATTCGTTCATGAACTCCATAAAGCCATCTACGATATCTTCGTCAAAATTATCTTCAATATAATAGTCGATATTCAGCTTGGTACCTTGATAAACAATTCTTTCCATTTCTTTCAAGAGTTCATCCATAGAAAGGTTCTTTGCTCTTGCAATATCTTCAAGATCAATCTTTTTATCAGTGCTCTGGATAATGAAAACCTTGTGGCTGGATTTATTGGCCACCTGTTTAAGTACCATGTCCTGAGTGCGCTCTATATTATTGTCCTCAACATATGTTTTGATGTAGTCGGCAAATTCTTTCCCATACTTCTTCGCCTTTCCTTCTCCTACTCCATAAATTTTGTTGATTTCATCTACCGTAATGGGATATTGAACCGTCATATCCTCCAAACTCGGATCCATAAACACTGTATAAGGTGGAATACCGTGTTTTTTGGCTACTTTTTTTCTTAACTCCTTTAACAGATTAAATAGTTTTTGGTCTAAACCACCTCCGGCTTGTTGCTGCAACTGATCGCTATCTGCCTTTGCCTGGGTAAGATCAAATTCTCTGTCTTCAGCAATCAGGAAAATATCTTTGGATTTACCTTCCAATACTTTTCTTCCTTTTTCTGCGATCTTTAAAACACCATACGTTTCAATATCTTTCTGTAGAAAATTCTGAACGGTAGCCTGTCTCAGGATGGTTTTCCAATAATTGTCTTTTTCATCTTTTCCAAAACCAAAATGCGGGTTTTGTTCCAGTTTATAAGACTTAGTAACCGCAGTTTCTTTCCCTACAATCACGGAAATAAGGTCTTTTGCTTTAAACTTTTCTCCTGTATCATTAATTAAATTAAGAGCTTTCGTTAAATCTGCTGTGGCATCTTTTAATTTTGGAGGGTTGGATGAATTATCACACATTTTCGCTCCATCTCCATTCACAGGATCAAAGCTTTCCCCAAAATAATAAAGGATATATTGTCTTCTGCTCATTGAAGTTTCAGCATAGCCTACTACTTCATTTAAAAGCTGTAACCCGATTTCTCTTTCGGATACAGGTTTCTGAGCAAGGAATTTTTCCAGTTTCTCAATATCTTTAGGATCATAGAAAGCAAGGCAATGACCTTCACCACCATCTCTTCCTGCTCTTCCGGTTTCCTGATAATAGCTTTCCAGTGATTTCGGGAAGTCATAGTGAATCACAAAACGTACATCCGGCTTATCAATTCCCATTCCGAAAGCAATGGTTGCTACAATCACATCCACTTCTTCCATCAGAAATTTATCCTGATTGGCAACTCTCACCTTCTGATCCAGCCCCGCATGATAAGGAAGGGCATTAATTCCATTAACCTGCAGAAGCTGGGCAAATTCCTCCACTTTTCTTCTACTCAGGCAATAGACAATCCCAGACTTTCCTTTATGCTGGTTGATAAATTTAACGATCTCCTTATCTATATTAATTTTAGGACATACCTCATAATACAGATTCGGGCGGTTGAAACTTTCTTTGAATACCAAGGCATTGGTCATCCCTAATGTCTTCTGAATATCATCCTGCACTTTCGGTGTGGCAGTAGCCGTAAGGGCAATTACCGGTACATTGGCAATCTTGTCAATAATCTGTTTAAGGTTCCTGTATTCCGGTCTGAAATCATGTCCCCACTCTGAAATACAGTGAGCCTCATCAATAGCAAAGAAAGAAATCTTAACTTCTTTTAAAAAGTCCAGATAATCATCTTTAATCAATGATTCAGGAGCTACATACAAAAGTTTGGTTTTTCCGCTTTTAATATCGTCAAAAACCTGTTTTGTCTGTGTCTTGTTTAATGATGAATTTAATACATGCGCTACCCCATCATCAGATGACAGCCCGTTTACGGCATCCACCTGATTCTTCATTAACGCTATTAAAGGTGAAACAACAATGGCTGTTCCCTCCGAAATAAGTGCCGGAAGCTGATAACATAATGATTTACCACCACCTGTAGGCATCAAAACAAATATATCCTTCCCATTCAATAGGTTTTCTATAATCTGTTCCTGCTGTCCCTTAAATGTAGAAAACCCAAAATACTTTTTCAATTCGCCTGATAAATTGGCTTTTTTTGCGCTCATCTAATTTTCTATTGCTAAATTTGCATCTAACCCAAAGTTATAAAAATTCTGCTTAAAATAAAAGCGAACGAATTTATAAAAAATAAAATTTATATTAAATATTGTTTTTAAAATATAACGTTTTTTGAAAACTTTTTTGTATACCTTATTGTCATAAAATGGATAGAACCAACATCATATCAATTGCTAAAAGCACTTTAGAAATTGAAATTTCAGAATTAGAAAAATTAAAAAACAGGATTGGCGACGAATTTGCTAAGGCGGTAGAAATTATTCACTCTGCTAAAGGAAAATTAATTGTAGTAGGAATTGGAAAATCTGCTCATGTAGGTAATAAAATTGTTGCCACCCTGAATTCTACAGGTACTCCATCACAATTTCTACATGCTTCGGAAGCAATTCATGGTGATCTGGGAGTTATCCAGAAACAGGATGTAGTACTTTGTATCTCCAATTCCGGAAATTCTCCTGAAATAGCGAATCTTGTTCCGTATTTAAAGGATTATTCTTCGGCTTTGATCGGCATGACCGGAAACAGAAGCAGCAAACTCGCTGAGTTTTCAGAAATTATCCTGGACACTCACGTTGATGTTGAAGCTTGTCCTAATAAACTTGCACCTACAAGTTCTACCACCATTCAAATGGCATTGGGAGATGCGCTTGCTGTAGCCTTAATGGAACTGAATGATTTCAAAGCGAACGATTTTGCGAAATTCCATCCTGGAGGAAGCCTGGGTAAAAACCTGACATCAAAAGTTGAGCAGTTCCTGTCTTCACAAAAACCACAGGTTTCGGAAGATGCTCCTATAAGAGATGTTATTATTTCCATCAGTGCATCAAGCCATGGAATTACTGTTGTTACCAATGAAGATCAGATTATCGGAGTGATTACGGATGGTGATTTGAGAAGAATGCTGATGAAAGGAGAAGATATCACTAAGGTTCTCGCCAAAGATATTATGTCTGCCAATCCAAGAACTGTTGAGAAAGATGCACTGGCCAAAGAAGCCATGAAAATTTTAAAAGACAATAATATCGGGCAGCTTGTAGTAACTGAAAACGGGAAATACTTCGGGATCATTGATCTGCATAAGTTGCTTGATGAAGGAATCAATTAATTCTTGACTGTTAGGATGAGTCATTTTCTAAAAGAACATATTCAGGAAATTGTTACCCTTTCGGATGATGAGTTTGAAATCATTCAAAGCTTTTTTGTAAAGAAAAGATTCAGGAAAAGACAGTTTCTGATACAGGAACATCAGCATGTTCATGAAATTTTTCTGATAGAAAAAGGGATTCTCAAAAGCAGTTTTATAGATACTACAGGGAAAGAGCATATTCTTCAGTTTGCAGCTTCCAACTGGTGGATTTCAGATTTTGCAGCTTTTTTTAAGCAGGAATCGTCATCTTTGGCTGTTGACTGTATTGAAGATACTGAAGTGTATTCCATTGCTTATGAAGATTTAAATATTCTCTGCTCAAAAGTTCCGGTGATGGAGCATTTCTTCAGGGTAAAGTCTAATTTCGGGTATGTAGCTTTACAGCAAAGGATTCTTTCATTAATGAGCAAATCTGCCAAGGAGCGCTATGAAGACTTTATTAAACAATATCCGGGTTTTAAGGACCATATTCCGAAACAGCTTATTGCAAGCTACCTGGGAGTTTCACGAGAAACATTAAGCCGACTATATTGATAAAGATGTGACCTGTGTCACATCTTTTTTTTGAGGTATATCCTTGTAACAGGTCTATCAAAATTCCAATCTTTGTCTTATCATTTTAAACAACAATACCAATGAAAAAGAAAGCATTAATCGTAGTGACAAGTGTGGAAAAATATCCTGATATGGAAAGAGCAACAGGTTTATGGCTCGGGGAAGCCGTTCATTTTTATGAGAAACTGGAAGAAAAAGGATATGAAATAGATTTTGTAAGTCCAAAAGGCGGATATACTCCACTTGATCCTATTTCTCTGCAAATGTTCGTGCAGCCTGTAGACTGGAAATATTATGCGGATGATACCTTCAGAAATAAATTAGGGAATACTTTTACGCCTAGCGATATCAATCCTAAAGATTACAGTGTCATTTACTACGCAGGCGGACATGGTGTTGTTTGGGACTTTCCGGACAATACAGAACTACAGGAAATAGCCCGCAGCATTTATGAAGACGGAGGGATTGTATCATCTGTATGCCACGGAGCTGTAGGTCTCTTTAATATCAAACTTTCTAATGGAGAACTTTTGATTGAAGGAAAAACAGCAACCGGTTTTTCAAATTCGGAAGAAATTGCAGCGGAACTGGCAGATCATATGCCTTACCTTACAGAAGATGTATTGAAAAGCAGAGGTGCTCATTATGTAAAGGCAGATCAGGATTTTATTCCTTTCGCTGTAGCCGATGGAAATCTGGTAACGGGGCAAAACCCGCAATCCGGAGCAGCGGTGGCAGAAAAAGTGCTGGAAATTCTTGAAAAATAATAGTAACTGAATATCATGATAACAGGCAGCCTTTTGTGCTGTCTGTTTTGCATCTGAGAATATCTTTAGCAATATATGAACAATCTGTAATCTTACCCTAAACAAATTCATGAACAATAAATTCTAAATACTGATTATTATTTCATAATTTCGCAGACTTAAACTGCTTCCCTTTTCCGGGGTGCATTTTGACAGATTCTATTATATGGACAATAACAAAGAGATGTCCTTTCTGGGGCATATTGGAGAATTAAGAGGACATTTGGTCCGTTCAATTATTGCTATCATCGTTGCAGCCTTTGTGGTTGGTTTTAATATCAACTGGATTATGGACCATATCTTTTTTGGGCCTACCAGAAATGATTTTCCAACGTTTAAAATTGTTAATCATTTTTCAAGAATGATTTTAGGGGAAGACAGTATTCACCTTCCAAAGGATTTCCCGGTACGTGTACAAAGGTTATATCAGCAGTTTAATGTGATGATGGCAGTTTCCATTTTTGGAGGAATGGTGGCGGCATTTCCTTATATCGTTTGGGAATTATGGCGTTTCATCAGTCCGGCTTTACATCCAAGGGAAAAAAAGAATTCCATTTATATTATTAACGCAGTCTGGATGCTTTTTATGACAGGTGTTTTATGTGGTTACTTTTTAATTCTTCCTTTCGCTGTAAACTTTGGAGTAATTTTTAAGATTTCAGATATTATTGTTCCTCTTTATGATCTGAGTGATTATACCACGCTTTTTTTACAGGTCGTTTTAGGAATGGGTGTTATTTTCCTATTTCCTATTCTGATCTATTTCCTTACCAGCATCGGAATTCTTACTCCTGTATTCATGAAAACCTACCGCCGTCATGCTATTGTATTGATTATGGTGGTGGCAGCAATTATTACTCCGGCAGATGTACTAAGTATGCTGATGGCTGCTTTCCCATTACTGATCTTATATGAATTCAGTATTATGATGTGTACCTTCACTTATAAAAGGGTACAGAAAAGCAATGGAAATCTCCCTGCCGTACAAAAATAAATCCATACAAGAGCAATAGGCTCATCTACTATAAAATTTAAATAATGCTGATCTTTAAAAAATAGATCAGCATTATTTTTTTTACTGTAATTTCATTTATTTGTCAGTATATACTCATCAAATATGAGCATAATTTGAAACATTCAACAATCTAAACAGCTTAAATAAATCAATACAAATTCAATCAAAACAATAATATACAAATTTTTATTCAATAAAAATTGAAATAAATAAAAACATTTATTATTTTTACAATCATTAATTGAATTTACTTAAATTTTATATGAAAAAGAAAATTATTTTTGTTTGCGCTCTGGCTTTAAGCTTGACAGGTTTACAGGCACAGCGTTGGATTCCAGTTTCTGAAAAAGTCACGCCTATAAGGAAAGAAGTTAAAATTGAATATGCTTATAAATTTGATCTTGCTTCCCTAAGAGACATGTTAAAAAATGCTCCGGAAGCAGGAACAGGAGGAGCACCAATTGTTGTTTCCTTACCTACAACAAACGGAAAGGTTGAAAGATTTTCTGTCTACAGCTCTCCTACCGTTGCAAAATCAATGGCAGAGAGATATGAACTGGGAGCCTATTCCGGAGTTGGAATAGATAATCCTAATAAACAAATCAGGTTTACTACAGCTCCTAATGATTTCCAATCCATGTTGTTTGATGTTAACACAGGACAATATGAGTTCATTGAACCTGTAAATAAGGAAAAAACCATTTATGGTGTCTTCTTTAAATCAAATAAACCAAAAGGTGATCCTTTTGAGTGTAGAACTTTTGAGCCTGAAGTCTCAAAAAAGCAGATGACTAAGCTATTAAAATCAAAAAATGTTCTGAATGGCTTAGGAGGAACGAATAAAAGTAATGACCAAAAATACAGAACATATAGAATTGCAATCTCTGTAAACGGAGAATACACACAACTTGCCGGTGGTGTTCCTCAGGCTGCAGCTCGCATCAATGCTACTATGCACAGAGTAAATGGAGTTTTTGAGAAGGATTTTGGTATTCATATGATTGTTCAGGATCTGCCTCAGGTGATCTTCTCAGATCCAGCTACAGATCCTTATACTGATGTTTTAGAAGATGTAGATCCTGTTACTGGAGCAATAAGCTACAGTGCACCTGATGAATGGAATCTGGAGGTTCAGCAAACACTTACCAATACACAAGGCGTAGGGAATGCTGCTTATGATATAGGACACTTCTTTGGTCACAGAGGTGGTGGTGGAAGCGCCGGAGATGTTGGAAACGTATGCAGAAATCCATCAGGACCCAATGATGCAACTTCAAAAGGAGCAGGAATTACCTCTCCTGCCACTCCGGATGAACCATTTGGAGACAATTATGACATTGACTTTGTTGCTCATGAAATTGGTCATCAGTTTGGAGCTGCCCATACCATGTCTATTGCTCTTCACGGCGCTCAAATGGAGCCAGGGTCAGGGTCTACCATCATGGGATATGCCGGAATCACCAATGCGAATGTTCAAATGCATTCAGATGCTTATTTTCATGTAAAAAATATTGAACAAGTAGGCGCTTATACCACTGCACAGAGTTGTGGTACTATTACAACAATTAACAATACTCCGCCAGTTGTACAGCCTCATGCTCAAAAAACAATACCAAAAGGAACAGCCTTTGTATTGACAGCTTCTGCAACAGATGCGCAAAATGATCCATTAACGTATACCTGGGAACAATATGATCTGGCTACTTCGGTTTTTGGTCCGGTAAGTCCAACCCGAACGAATGGGGCCAATTTCAGATCTATAATGCCTACAACCTCTCCAACCCGTTATTTCCCTAAACTTTCAAATGTTCTTGATGGAACTCTTACCAGTACACAGGATTGGGAAACGGTATCCAATGTAAAGAGAGAGATGAACTTCAAGGTAACCGTAAGAGATAATAACCCAGATCCTGCTCAACAACAAACCCAAAGCACTCTTGCTAAGGTGAGTGTTGGAGCCGAAGGTCCGTTTAAAGTAACTTCTGCTACAGTATATAACAATACACCGGGAGCTATTACCTGGGATGTTGTGACTACTAATACTGCTCCATATAATGTGGAAAATGTAAAAATAGATTATACTACAGACAACGGAACTACATGGACAGTGATTGCTCCTTCTACTCCTAATGATGGAGCTGAACCGTACTCATTCGCTTCCCTTGCTACCGGTTCCAATGTAAAGGTAAGAGTTAGTGCTATTGATAATATATTTTATGCTATAGGGAATGCTACTGTTTCAGCAGCTTCTGTGGCATGTTCATCAACAGCTCCGACAGGGCTTACAGTTTCAGGAATCACAAAAACTTCTGCCAATATAAGTTGGGATGTAGTACAGGGAGCTACATATTCATTAATGTACAGAAAAACGGGAACATCTACATGGACAACAACTCCTGTAAGTACAAATTCATATTATCTTTCCGGATTGAATGAGTCCACTCAATATGAGATACAGGTTGCTAATGTATGTGGCTCCAACGTTGGAACATATTCTGCATCCAGCAATTTTGTAACGCTTTCTTATACAGCATGTACAGTTTCTTCAAATTCTACAGATGAATTTATTTCCAATGTTACCGTAACGCCAACAGGAATGCCTGCAATTTCAAATAACAGTACTACTAATACTTCATCGTATTCTGATTATACAACCGATTTCAGTAAACTAATTACCTTAAAAAAAGGTTCTACAGGAAATGCAATCAGTGTATCGAAGCAATGGGCTGGTCAATCTTACAATGAAGGAATAACAGCATGGATCGACTATAATAAAGATGGATTATTTACTGCATCTGAAATCATATTTTCAAATTCTCCAAGTAAAGTCACTCCTGTTTCAGGAACCTTTACTGTTCCTACAGATGCTTATACAGATGCCAATGTCATCATGAGAGTTATGATGGCTTATAACACCCAGCCACAGAATGGATGTACCAGCCCTCAATATGGTGAGATTGAAGACTATCCGGTTCGTATACTGGCTGAAACTCTGGGTACCCATGATGTGACAAAAGACAACAATTCTATCCAGATCTTCCCTAACCCTGTAAGTGATATATTGAATGTAACTCAGGTTTCTTCTAAAGCACAATTCTCAATCACGAATATGGTAGGACAAAAAGTAATGAGCGGCGAAATCTCAGATAACAAAATCTCTGTTTCAAAGCTGAGCACCGGAGCCTATATTATTTCAATTGAAGATAAGGGAACAACTTCAAATCTGAAATTCATAAAAAAATAAAATTCCCACTTTTTATATCATAGCCCGGCATTAGGCCGGGCTTTTTTATACATTACAGGATAATTTAATCGGTATTTTCATACGATCTTTATCCGGCTGTTAATTTAATTTTATACTTTTGAAAAGATTATTAATTTAATTTACATGAAAAAGCTGTCATACACACTTTTATTGGTTTCCGGGATTGCTTTCGGGCAGTTCTTTGAAAGAGATAAAGTTTATACTAAACAAGATACCTTAAAAGGTTCCAATACTCCATTCAGAGATTTTTGGGATGTAAAAAAATATAATTTTTCCGTAGAACCTGATTTTGAGCAGAAAAGCATTAAAGGAACGAACAAAATCAGCCTTGAGATTATAAAGGACGTCACCAATCCTGTATTTCAGATTGATCTTCAGCAACCAATGAAAGCTGGAAAAATTACAGCAAGTTTTCCTATTGTCAGTTCTAAGCAGGATGGAGATTTTATATTTATCACAACTAAGAAAAAGTTTAAAAAGGGTGAGAAATATACGATTGATGTTGATTATTCCGGAAACCCTCAGATTGCAAAGAATGCTCCCTGGGATGGCGGATGGGTTTTCACTCAGGATAAAAACGGAAATCCATGGATGAGCCCGGCTGTTCAGGGCATAGGGTCTTCTATATGGCTTCCTACTAAAGATATCTGGAGCGATGAGCCGGATAACGGGATTATCATGAAAATCATTACCCCAAATGATCTTGTAGGGGTTGGAAACGGAAGGTTAATCGATAAAAAGGCTAACGGAAACAAGACTACTT
>NZ_MAYF01000043.1 GCF_001684955.1 Chryseobacterium contaminans
GCTCAAAATGGAACACAGATTGAACTGGAGGCCTACCCAAGGTTATCTAAAACATTTTATCTTTATGTTGGCGGAGGTTACTCTAATGATGTTGGGCTTTTTCCGAAATACCGTACAGGAGTTTCTTTAAACGCTAATTTACCTCATAGTTTTGAGGCTGAGATTGGTTACCGACAGCTTTATTTCAGCAACAGCATATGGATGTATACAGCTGCTGTAGGAAAATATTATAAAAATTTCTGGTTTAACCTTCGAACTTATATTACGCCGGATAACAAAAATATTTCACATTCCTACACCGCAACGGTAAGGTATTATACCAAAAGTGCACAGGATTATTTCGCTTTCCAGATCGGTACGGGGATAAGCCCGGAAGAAAGCCGCAATAATCTCTTAGAAAATGAGACCTACAAACTGAAAACATTCAAGGTGGGAGCTGAATATAATTTTTCTGTAAAAAGAAATCTTTTTTCGCTGGGAGCCATGTATTACAACCAGGAATACCTGCCAAATACCACCGGAAGCCAGTTTGATATCACATTGGGATACACCAGAAAGTTCTAACCTTTTATCTTGTATTTCTTTTTTTCATAAAATTGGTCATTACGGAATCCGGCATCAGTTTTTGGGAGCTATAAAATCTTGAATTCATATTTTTAAACTGACTGAAACGCTGGCTAACAGTCTTCAATACCGCATCATCCTGATATGAATCTGATCCGGAGTTGTTAATCATAAGCAATTGCCCATCATGAAGATAATATTTTCCGGAAACAAAATCCACCATCATGTCTTTACTCTGCATGATTGGAATATCTGCTTTAGCGGCTTCTGAATCGGCAGACAGCCCTCTTCCTACCCAGGTAACCGTTGAAGGTGTATTTATTTTATAATTATTCCTGTAATAAGCCAAAATAGATGGTGCGACATCAAAATGGCTGACTGTTTTCTGAAAACGCTTCGGTTCTTTAAGCAAAGGTGAATAAATCAGTAATGGTACGTGAAATCTGTCAATATTAGATTGTATGGTAATTTCCGGCATACTATGATCTCCGGTAATTACGAAGATTGTATTTTCAAAGTCCTGACGTTTACGGTAGCTCTCAAAAAAGTTCCTTAAAGCGTCATCTGCATTCAGCACAGAGATCAGCTGATTCTTAAAACCTTCAGCCCATTTTTTTTGTTGGGGAGACAATAAATTAGACTTCAGCTTTTCATTGTAGAGCTTCTCATAGCGGCTTCGGTTGTTAATCAAAAACGGATTATGGGTGGAAAGAGTTAGAATCATGTCAAAATAAGGACGTTCCTGCAGCCCTTTTCCTTCCAGCATCTTACTGAAAACAGCCTGGTCTTCATATCCCCAGCTTTCACCATTATTGGCCGGAAGCTTTTGATAAGGGCTTCCGAATGATGACTTATCTACAATATGATCTACTTTACTGTATTCCAGAAATTCCCTGTAGCGGTCAAATGATACATTTCCACCATAGAAGAATCCTGTTTCAAAGTTATTCGCTTTTAGAATATTATAAAGATTAAAATTTTCCGGAGTTTTTTCAATCTCCAGAAATCCATTTTTTCCGAAAGGAAGAGATCCCGTTAATGAAGGTAAAGCTCCAAATGTTCTTCCTGCTGAACTCAGGCTGTTTTCCCAGTATAAACTTTTCTGAGACAGTGAGTCCAGGAAAGGAGTAAAATTCCCGATATATCCTTTGGGTGAGGTATATGCATGGCCAAAGCCCTCCAGCACTATAAAAACAAGGTTAGGAGTTTTGATGGATGGATTAAGGTAAGAGCCCAGAAAGTCCAGTGTATTTTCTTTTCTCCAGAAAGGAAATGCCTGATCTAAAGCTTCAGGGCTAGCCGTAAAATGATCTTCGCCTTCCAGCAAATCTGTAATTTCCGGATGTTCACTGATAAAGTTATCTTCATTAGACTTAAAGAAATAAGCCCACTTACTGTTTGCTGCGGTTTGGGTAAAGGTATTGGCCTGATTCAATTTTTCAGACTGCAAAATCGTGTCCGGAATAAAGAATGCAGCCGCCCCTATACAAAGGAAAGCTATTCCTATATACATTGATTTCAATGCTGATTTCCCGGCAATCCATAACGGAATTATGGTAGCTCCCATCAGAAGTATCAAAAGAGCAAAATTCTTAAAATTAAACATTCCGCTAGCCTTCAGAATTTGTTCTATTTCTTCTTTACTGTAGTATAAAAAATCTGCGCCTAACGTATTCTGAGTTTCGGAAAAATACAGAAACAGAATATACTGCATAATGACCACAAAGGCTGACACCATTAAAGCTACAGTCTTGGCCCAGCTTTCTTTTATGCAATTAATAATAAGATAAATAATCCCCAAACCAAATATTAACCTGCACGCAAACAAGATATTTTTCAGGAAAAGATTACCCACAATAAGTTGAGCATCCAATCCCGGAAGAGAATATCTGTACCACAGCCATTCAGCAACTACTCCAATTAAAAATAACAGCAGGAAAACACCAGAGAACATTCCCCATTTTTTAAGTCCGTTCTGAAGAATTGCTGAGATTCTTTCTTTAAAAGGCAAGTTTTGAATATTCTGATTAAAGCCTTGTCTTTTCATTTCTCCCCATCCGTGTGATTTTTTGAAATAGTCTATAAATCCGCTCACTCCTGCTTTCACTACAATAGGATGAAAATAAAAAGGTTCTGAAAAAGCAGTTCCTATCAACCTGATAAAGTCTTTTCTTTTAGTATAGACCTGATAGCTTACTAGATCTACCAATATCCCATAAATAGAATAGAGGAATCCCATAGAAATGACCAGAGCAAATAAAATAGCAAAGAACGGCCAGTTAATGATTCCCAATAAAAGAAAAACAATGAAAATAATATACCCTGAAAATTCCACCAATGGACCTAAAAACTCAAAGAAAAACCAATACGGAAGGCTTACCATTCCTAATTTTCCATATTTAGGATTGAACATCAGTTTCCTGTGCTTCCATAACGTTTCCATTGTTCCTCGCATCCATCGGTTCCTTTGTTTCCGGAGAATATCCTTGCTTTCAGGAACTTCCGTCCAGCACAATGGATCCGGGATAGTACAAACTTCATAAGGTTCTTTCCTTTCTTCCATATACTTTCGCATACGAACTACCAACTCCATATCCTCTCCTACTGTATTTTTATCATAGCCACCACATTCCAGCACAATTTTTCTGTCAAAAACACCAAATGCGCCGGATATCAGGATTAATCCGGAAGCTCGTGACCAGGCCATCCTTCCCAGTACAAAAGCCCTTATATATTCTAAAGCCTGAGTTCTTCCCAATAATGTTTTGGGCATATTCACACTTACTACCTTCCCATCTTCAATAACACAGTTGTTAGCAAGACGGATAACACCTCCGCAGGCTATAATTTTTTTGTCAGTTTGCTGTAAAAAAGGTTTTGCCAGCTTCAGGATCGCATCCTGTTCAAGGATACAGTCTACATCAATACAAACCAGATACTCTCCTGAGGAAACATTAATTCCGACATTCAATGCATCAGCCTTTCCACCATTTTCCTTGTCTACGATAATCAGTTTTTTAAAGGCAGGATTTTTACTTTTATAAATACCTCTTACTTTATTGGTTTCAATTTTCCCTTGCACAAAGAAGGAAATACATTCTAACTCGTAGGCTTCTATGAGTTTCTGTAAAGAGTCATCTTTACTCCCATCATTTACAATGATAATCTCCAGATTGTGATAGTAAAGGGATAATAATGACCTTACATTTTCTACAATGGTCATTCCCTCATTATAAGCCGGAGCAATAAGACTGAAAACAGGAGCATTGGGATTGGCCGCTATAATACTGTAATCTGTAAATGTATTTTCTTTTTTATACCGAAGCACAGCACCTAACGCATAGATTCCGATCCAACCATAAATAAGTGTTACAGCAGTTCCATATACAAGGAACAGCCATATGACAATTTCATAGATGATATGTGAAAATTCTAGCATACTTTTTCCTGAAGTGCGTATTTAACAATTTGAATTAATTCTTCAGATGATGATTCATCCTGTATCAACTTCCATAAATATTCCTGTTGTCCTAATGAGAAGAGAGCTTCTGCAGCCTGTACTTTAATTCCTGAAACAGGGCTATTCTCCAGTTCTTCTTTAAGCAAATCAACACAGGCCTTATCTTTTGAAATTTTCATCACGCGAAGAATCTCAAGCTTAACTTCTACGGGCTGTCCTGAATACATTTCAATAAGCTGAAGAATTGTTGAAGGGTTTTCCAATGATAATAGAGTTTGTACAGCCTGTGCCCTGACCTCAACAGATGAATGTTCCATCAAGGAAATCACCATAGAATAAAAAGAAAGCAACTGAAATTTTCTTAGTAATTTAAGAGTGAAAATAATGACAGAGGCATTGTTGCTTTTCAGCCAGCTTTCAATAGCTGCTTCAGAATCATCAGGTATTTTTGTAACAGACAGGAGCAATCTCAGTTGCTGCCATTCTGATATTTTACCTGATGCTGTACTCAAAAATCCAAGTCCATCAAATCCTTTCAGACTCACCATAGCATACTGTGCTTCCTGGTAGACCTGTTCAGAAGAGTGTGATAAAAAAGAAGCAATCTTTGGGATAGCCTCTTTTGAATCCATTACCGTAAGTTCCTGTATTCCTCCTGCAATCAGATATGTTTTTTTCTGTTCCAGTTTGTGCATAGCTTCACGATAAAGCCCATATTGTTTAAACAGATCTTTTATTCTTTCCTTCGCTGATCCTGAAAATTTCTTTTCAGAATCTACCAGCTTGTTCAGAAAAAGCTTCCTGAAAGACGAATTATCAGCAAGTTTTTTGAAATGGATATCGGAAGAAAGCTCCTGCTCATCATATACAATGGCTTCTGATATCTTTGCATCAATAATCTTTATCCATCCGGACACCCGCATACCTTCTCTGTACTGTAAAAAGCTGTAAAAAAGTACGATGATAATTAATACCAGTACTAATGAAAGCATTCCAAGGAATACCAGAAAAAGAAAATGTACAGATGTAGTGAGCAGCATACTTAATTTTATTTAGGCATAAATCTTTTGATTCTTAACATCAGTTCATTGGGACTGAAAGGTTTCACAATAAAGTCCGAGGCTCCCAGATCAAAGGCATTAAGCACCACTTCCTCCTGTCCCATACCAGACAGCATAATCACCGGAAGTTGTTTCCCCATGGTTTGAATAGCAGACAGTATTTCAATTCCCGAGGCAAAAGGCATCATAATATCGGTAATTGCCAGATCTACGTCTTTTTCCTTCAGAGTTTCGATAGCTTCTTTTCCGTTGCGGGTAAGAATAACCTCATGCCCTTCTTTCAATAATTTATGTTCAATGGTTTTGAGAATCAGTTCATCATCTTCAGCAATCAAAATCAACATAGTTTTTGTTTTTTTATATTAAAGCTTTTATTAAATTCAATCCGATGGATATTTCATGAAGAACCTCCTTTTGCATAGAAGGGAAATCCATATCTTCTTCTGTTCTGCGCTCCCAGTATAAAACCTTTTCTGCAAGTTTAACTAAACCAGCCGTTCCGGAAGTCCCTTTGAGCTTATGAAGAATCCTCTTTACATCATTTGTATTTTTTTCTGCAACCGCAGAATTAATATTATGTCTTGTCTGTTCAAGCTCACTGATGACCAGATTTAAAAATACTTTTTTAAAATCTTCGTCATCTCCTGTTTGCTCATTCAGTACATTCATATCAAGATAATGATTGGATTCCCCCTTTTTTTCGGCAACATCTTTGCTATTCAAAATATATTTTTTCAGCATTTCTAATAGGTCTGCTCTTCGCAAAGGTTTAGGAAGGAAATCATTCATTCCGGATTCCAGACATTTTTCTTTTTCTCCCAACAGAGTTCCGGCAGTAACCCCGATAATCGGAATATCAAGATATCCCGGAAGTAAACGAATCTGTGTTGTAGCTTCAATCCCATCCATTACCGGCATTTGTACGTCCATCAATACAAGGGAAAAATCATTGTTTTTACATTGCTCCAATGCTTCCAGGCCGTTAACAGCCTCGGTAAGCTGAACATCTGAAATGAGAGATTTCATCATTTTATGATTAAGGACCATATTGACCGGATTATCATCCACCAATAAAACCTTAAGATCAGGCATAGATATGGAAGAATTTAATTCCTGAGGGACAATTTCCACTTCTTTATCATTATGCTCAATTGCCCGTTTCAATGTTTTATACAAATCTTCTGAGCGTATGGGTTTCAATAAAAAAAAGGAATTTTCTTCCTGGCGGAAAGCATTGATAACATCATGCTCTTCTGAAGAGGTATGCAGAATAACTAATGGAGAAGCTTCATTCTGATTATTGAACAGCGCTTTAATTTTTTCTATAGTTTCTAACCCTGAAATAACCGGCATATGATAATCCATTAAAATAACATCAAAACGTTCTCCTGCCAGTAAAATCTGAAGAGCCTCCATCCCATTAGCGGCTAATTTAGATTCAATTTTTTTGTAGGCCAGCATGTGTTGGAGAATGATTCTATTAGCCTCGTTATCATCAACAATGAGTACTTTTTGTATTTTAAGTTCCTCATCTTCGTTTGTTTCAGGAGTTTCATAAGGAACTTCAATATCAAAGAAAAATACAGACCCTTTTTGCAGGGTACTTTTCAATTGAAGACGGCTTCCCATATATCCCAGGATATTATTTGAAATGGTAAGCCCAAGCCCTGTTCCTCCATACCGTTTACTGATAGAGCTGTTCTCCTGTGTGAAAGCATCAAAGATATGCTGCTGTTTTTCATCGGGAATTCCAATGCCGGTATCTCTTACTGAGAATCGCAATGATATATTACCTTCTTTCATTTGCTGCTTTTCTACTTTCAGTTCTATTTCACCCTGTTCTGTAAATTTTACGGCATTCCCCAAAAGATTAATAAGGATTTGCTTCAGCCTGGATTCATCAAGCCATATAATTTTCGGCAATCCCTGTTCTATATTCAAAAGCAGCTCAATGTCCTTTTTCTGGGACTGATAAAGGATAACGTTAATTACCTGGCTCACCAGATCATATACATTGGATTTCTCAATATGGAGTTCCATTTTACCGGATTCTATTTTAGAAAAATCAAGAATATCATTAATGATGGTTAACAAGTTTTCCCCTGATTCATTGATATAGTTAAGATATTGGTTTTGTACTTCATTCAAAGGGGTCTTCAACAGAAGTTCTGAAAAGCCGATAACTCCATTCAGTGGAGTCCGGATCTCATGGCTCATATTGGCTAAAAATTCGGATTTTGCTTTGCTGGCAATATCTGCCATTTTCTTGGCATTTTTAAGTTCTTCGTTTGTTTTTACAGCCTGAGTAATATTCTGGGCAGATATAATTACCCCTGCCACAACTCCATCAGAAAGAAACCATGGCCTTACTTCCAGATCATAATGCTGAAGTTCTTCTTTATGCTCTGTTTCTACTATAAAATTCTCATTTTTATAGGCTTTACCTTTTAAAGCGTTGAAATATATGTCTTTTCTTTCTTTAGGTACATTGGGAGAGATTTCAAAAATATTTTTCCCAATAAGTTCCCTGTCATTCATATGGAACTCCTCTTTCCAGCTGCTGCTTACAGACAGGTAATTAAGTTCCTTATCAAACATTGCCACAGCAACAGGAACATAGGTAGCAAAAGACTGCATCATGGCTTCTTTCTTTGCCAGTTCAAGATATATCGTTTTAAATGCGTCAATATCCTGAATAATTCCGAATACTCTGGTACATGCTCCTTCTTCAAATTCCGGAATCCCTTTTACTCTCACCCAAATGGTAATGCCGTCATTGCGTACAAGCTGGAATTCTTCATCATAAGGTATTCCTTCTGTTACAGCTCTATTGAACAAATATTCTACTCTTTCCCGGTCTTCATCCTTATAAAATCCCAATGCATTATTAAAATCAGGTTGAAACTCAGCATCTATTTTATGAATCTCTTTTGTTGTTCGTGACCAGAATACGGAGTTATTTTTCAGATCTACTTCCCAGCCTCCTACCTGGGCTACAGCACTGGTTTGTTCAAGCATTTTTTTCGCATAAACCAGATCCCTTTCCAGCTTTATTCTTTCTGTTACATTCAATGCTGTACTCACTACATAAGGTTCATCATTTTTATTGATTTCCACCAGATTATGGTACATCCAGATCAGCTCTTCCCCTTCCTTGGTCTTCAGAATCATAGTGCCGGAAACTTCCTTGTTTTGATTGATGCTCTTCAAATAATCCTCAAGCAAAGGCCAGTTTTTTTCAGGGACAAGATCTTTGAGGTTCAGTCCGTTAACTTCTTCTGCAGAATAATGTAAGATTTCTCTTCCTTTTTCATTAACTTCAAGAATATTACCCTCCATGTCATGCATACTCATCAGCCCGATAGCATTTTCAAAAAAGCCTCTGAAACGGCGTTCTGAACTCTCCAACTGGAGCTTTTCTTCAATATGTTGAGTGATATTGATTCCGAAGCAAAAAATTTCAGATTGGTCCTGATTCCGCTTCAGATACCATTCTATGATTATATTCTCGGAATCTCCGGTTTTTGTAGAGGTAGTGAAAGCCAGACCTTCCTCAGTCTGAACCAATCCTTTCTGTATCTTAAGCTCCTGATCATGTTTTCCTACTAATGTTAAAAAATTCAGATCAACTGCCTGTCCCTTTTCAAACTTAAACGCTTTTTCGAAAGCAGAATTTATATCTTTAATAATAAATTGGTTATCCAATACACAGATCAGATTATTGGAAATATCAAAAATCTGCTGGAAATATTCTGCTTGGATATTTCTTCTCCTTCCCATTAAAATTTTGGTAACGGCTTCTCCTATTTTTGTAAGGGTGGAAATCTGGCTTTCAGATAAAGATTTGGTTTCATAATCAAAGACACAAAGTGTTCCCAATGTAAATCCTTCATCATCAACAAGAGGTATTCCGGCATAAAAACGGATTCCCGCTGCTAGAATGATTGAATTACTAGAGGACCTTTCATCCAAAAGCGTATCATTAATAACTACTGCTTCACCACTTGCAACAGAGTACTGACAAACGGTATTTTTACGTTCCACAGAATCCAAATCAATACCTATACAGCTCTGTATAATCTGAGTTTCACTCTCCATAATGGCAATAAGCGCATTGGAACAGCCGGTAATCAAGCATGCTGTTTCAGCAAAGACATCCAACTGGGGATCTTTTGGTAAACTCAGAAGATCAAACAGTTCCAACTTTTTAATTCGACCTTTTTCATTGTCAGGAACTGGATAATTATTCATATTATTAACAATATTTCATTATTAGGTTAAATATACTCAGAAAATTGTTATTATGGGTAATTTTTGAAAATAATTAAACAAATATCACTACTACGTGATTACATATTATTTGATTGTAGATATTATTTTATTTGAACAAGCATATCATTAAATCTAAAGCTACTTAGGCATCTTTTCATTATTTGACTTTAAAATAGTTTTCCGATATAAAAATATAAAAAATGAATTTGATTATATAACTGATTGATAACTACAATTGCCCAGTAATTAAATTTGTATTAAATTTGCACCCGATTCTCATGTTTAATTTGAGTTTTCATGGTTATTAGTTTTTATCCTCGAAGTCATTCGGGGATTTTTTGTTTATATAATCCTGGGTTAATCAACCTAAATAAATTAAATTATACAAAAAGAGATATAGTTTTCATCTTCTTTGAAGATCCGGAATTTATAGGATTACTTTTCTAGTCAATAATTTTGTTTACAGATAATTTTAAAAACCACTATGTTTAATGCTCTATTTTTAACAGACCAAAACCAGATTACTTTAAACTTAAATCATTAATTTTTCACTTTTAAAAGAAATAAATCAATAAAAATGATTTT
>NZ_MAYF01000044.1 GCF_001684955.1 Chryseobacterium contaminans
AATTTTTTTCTATTAATTTTCTTTCCGGTTCATTGGGATTGTCCGGTTGAAACCAAACTTCAATCTTACTTCCATAATAATCTCCCCAATCTCCTTCTGTTACCGTAAAACCATCATTACCACTTGAAAATTCTTTCAGCTCATCGCTAGGGTTGAAGACCTTTCTCATGGATTCTTTTTTGATCTCTTTTTCTGAAAGAATCCTGTTGGTATTAAAATCAAATACTTTTAAATAAACCTTACCTTTTTCTATTTTATTCAGGAAAACATCGTATTTATAAGATCCCGGCTGCAAGTAATCATAGATCAGAATATCTGGTTGGGTAACCTCTACGAGTTCTTTCTCATCTACAAACTGCTTCAAAGGCATTGAAAATTTTGCATTCTTTGGGTTTTTAATATCATTATTATAAGGCTTATAAGGACTTTTAGGCGGGTAAAATGCGAATAGTACACCGATGACGGTAAACATAATAAAGCTTAAAAGGCATTGCCAAAGACCGTCTTTAAATTGATCTTTTTTAAACAGCCTTGAAATTCCCAATATAAAACTCAGACCTGCCACCAGAAACGGTGTCACTGAGAAAAAATTCCATGTAAATTTACTAACCGGTAAAATAAGGATCAGAAGCCAACAAAAAATCCCTGTAAATAATGTAAGTAAAGAGGTAAAATACCATCTCCAGTTTAATGCCCTAAAAACAACTTCTTTTATCATAATTTGTTAATAATTTTTTTCTTCTGCTCATTAAATTCTTCTTCACTCAAAATGCCGCTTTCTTTTAGTCTTCCCAATTGCTCCAGCTGGTCTAAAAGACTAGGTTCGGATGTATGCTGAATGTATTCTTTAGGACGGGACATGAAATCTCTTACTTTTTCACAAAAGAGTTTGGCTTCATACTTTCCCACTCCATCAATCTCAACCAGATCATCAGACACCTGAATATCTATAGAGGCCAGCATCATGGCTGTCTCATATTGTATTGAGCTTATTTTGGTGTAAGAATAATCCTCCACCGTTAATCCATACATAAATTCCTTATCTACAAACATCAGTCTTCTGTCTGTAGCTACTAAAATTATGTGGTGTTGTGTTATCTTATTTCTGCCTTCTACAAGGTAAATAATTCTTTCGTCCACCGAAAGAATATCCGGCAGAGCATGAATCTCTTTTCTGGCAAAAATGGTAGGATTGATATCCAGTTTATCAAGTTCTTCTTTTATTTCATCTAGTCTTGATCCCATGGTTATAGTTTTATAAGTCTAAATTACTATTTCTTTTAAATTTTGGTCTCTAAGGAAATTTTATATAGTTATATTCCTGAAAAATATTTATCGAAAAATCTCTTTTTCCACGATTGAAGTATGAGGCAGTAGCTTCTTTATTTTTAAAATATTTTCAGGAGATATATTATTTCCCCAAATCGTTAGAATCTCTAAATTTTTCAGTTTATCTATTCCGGAAGGAATATCCTCCAACTGATTATTTTCGAGTTGTAAAACCTTCAGACTCTCTACTTTATAAATCTCCAATAATGCTTTCTGTGAAAGTTTACAATTTGCTAAATTTAAGGATCTTAATCTATTTAATTTATCGATTCCAGAAGGAATTAAGGTAATATCATTCCGCTTCAAATCTATTTCTTCCAAATTAGGTATTTCATATAATTCTTTAGGAAAAATTTTAAACCGGTTATCTGCTAATGAAACTGCTTTCAGGTTTTTAAGCTTTGAAACAGAAGAAGGAAGGTTTTCCAATAAATTATTTGACAAATCAACCTCTTTTAGATTTTCAAGATTTCCTATTTCAGCAGGCAATTTTTTTAACCTGTTGGATAGAAGGTTTAAATGCTTAAGTTTAGTTAATTTACCTATTGAAGTAGGTAAAACCAGCTCTTTAAACACCTGGTTATCATTAGTAATCGCTCCTCCAAAAAACAGGCTTTTAGATATTTTTAAATGTTTTAGGTTAACCAGCTTTCCAATGTCATTCGGAAAGTTGTCTAGTTTATAGCTTTGAAAATCTAAAATTTCTAAATTTGTTAACTTCAGAATCTCAGGCTGAATTTCAGTAAATCCATTAGAATCAATAGATAAATGTCTCAATTTAAGTAAATTCCCAAATTCTTTAGGTAATTTAACTATATTCCCTCCTTTTAATAAAAGCCCTTCTAATTCTTTCAGGTTTCCTATTTTCTCAGGAATTTTTGTAAAACTCGGTGTACAGTTCAGGGTAAGTACTTTAACATTCCATGCAAATATTTTATCCGGAACTTCATTGATGTCATATAGCTTTATATTATCGGATGGTTTCAGTTCTTCTATCTGTTGTGCAGGTGGTGGAGGTGGCGGCACCATCTGAGCATTAGCATTTAAAAATAATATGGTAAAAAGAAGTATATATTTTTTTTTCATTTAATTTTGAATATTTTATTTAAATAGAGGTTGATCTTCATCAGGAATTACAATAGTGGAATGCAAAGCATACACTTCCCAGCCTAAATTCTCATATAATAATTTTCCTTCTTCTGTAGCAACCAGAAGATTATTAGGAAACCCTTTTGATAAGGCTATTTTCTCCAATTCTTTCAATAAAAAAGAAGCCAATCCTTTTCTTTGATGGTTTGTTTCGGTAACAATTCTATCATAAACAGCTACCTCATCTACCAGAGAAACACGCCCAATGGAAGCCTGTTCTCCATTTTCTGCTACAATTCTTACTACAAAAGTGGTGTTGTATTCTGAAAACTCCAGATGATATCCTTCTGCCAGGCTGATTTCCGGGAAAATCATGGGATGGAAACAGGTCATCAGATATCCCTGTGCCTGTAATTGCCATCTTTCCGGAATTTTTCCCATAAACTGTTCGGGAGAAGTGCTTACTTTCAGATGAACCCAGGGTTCGTTAATTGACTGGGCAAGTTGAAAAAAATCTTCATTAAGCTCAGGAAATATATATCGTTCCTTTTGTTTTTCATCTCCCACGAATACATTAAATCCTGACTTATATGGAACAGGAAAGGATAGTTCTCTTGATAAGCACCATCCTTTAAGCCAGCTTTTTACGATTTCCTTTTTATCCTCCATGGTTATGTGGTAAAGTTTTTATTTTAATTGTCCCAACAATTTTCTTTTCTGCTCTGTAAACTCACTATCGGTAAGAATACCCTTTTCTCTCAGTTTTCCAAGCTTTTCTAACTGTTCCAGAATTTCAAGAGAGGGCGTTGCGCTTACAGTTGTATTGGCGCCGGTATTTACAGAATCAATATGCTGCTGAGGTTGCTGTACAGGATTATTATAGATAGGTCTAATGATATCGTAGAATTTTTCTGCATCTTCTTTATCCATAAAACATTCAAATTCTACTACTCTTTCTTCAAGATGCAGTTTAATGATTGGAGATCTTGGGTTGGTTACGAAGCTTACGGACTTGATCTTTTCATTAGGATAATCATTGATTTTAGCGGCTCCAAACATTGCTTTTGAAACAGAGATCATTCTTTTAGAGGTAGCCACCAGTATTCCTGCAGCCAGTGTATTGACAAACTGAGCATCTGTAATACCAACAATCTTCTCATCTTCAGGAATGAGAGAAGGTAATTCTTTAATTTCTCCTTTTGTAAATACAGAAAGATTGGCATTCAGCCTTTCCAGTTCTGATTTTATCTTTTGTTTTCTCCTTTTGTATTCTTCTTTAGAAATATGTTGACGTTCCTCATCTATCATCACAGGAAGATTCTCCTGAGTTGTTACTGTAAGGGAATTTAATTCTGCATTTTTATTCTGAACAATACGTTGAATATCATCAATGTTGAACTGATTGAGATTATACAGTACTTCCTGATTGATATAACTTATTTTATCTAAACATTTATTGCATAATACACCGCCGTCCGAAAGCTTATTTTCGCCCAGAAGCTTATCCATAGAGGTTAATTCTGTACTACACAATGAACAAGTGTTATTCATTTTTTATTTTTTTATAATTTATTCAGCAGCTTTTTCTTCTGCTCCGCAAATTCTTCTTCACTCAGTATACCCATTTGTCTTAATTTCCCAAGCTTTTCCAGCTGCTCGAAAATATCTTCCGAGGAATCTTTTGGCGTATCGGATACATTTTGAGAGACCGGAGTCTGAACATTTTGAAAGAATGATTGCGGCTGTACCGGTTGCTGATAAACAGGTCTTTCAGATCCTTTGATCTGCCCGTTTACCGTATCACAGAATGTTCTTCCATCACTTTTGTTATGCAGCTTAAACTCAACAGTTCCTCCTCTTGTATTGACTCTTAAGACTGAATACAAAAGGTTTTCAACCTGATCCAGAGAGGTAATATCTTTATGGGTATATTCATTTTTCACCACACCGCCCAGGAATTTTTTATCCATGAAGATCACTCTCCATTGGGTTGAAAAAATAATTCCTTCTCTGTTATTATGAAGATTGATACATTCTGCAATAGCAATTAATCGTTCATTCTGATCCAGGACTTTATCCAGCTCATTCACTTCTTCATTGGCAAGAACGCTTAGTCTGGCCTTAAGAGCCACAATCTGGTCTTTTATTTCGTCTAGTCTGGTAGGAGCATCATATTCATAGTTTCCTGTTCCCAAGGATGACGAACTTCCGGGATTCTGACTTGCCTCAATTTTATTTTTAAGGAACATTCCTGTTATTTCAGCAAAATAGAACTGATGTAGGGTATTGATAAGATCTCTATTGATTGTTATTGCTTTATTAAAACATTCAGCACACAGGTAACCGCCATCTGCAAGTTTATTTTTTCCAATAAGCATATCTGTGGACGTTAGCGGAGTACCGCATAATGCGCAAATAGTATTCATCTGGTTTTTAATTTTTAAAAATGGTATAGTCTAAAACAGTTTTAGTCTGCTTTTTTTGTTCCCGCAGCCCAAATTACAAATTCTGATTCTATATTTACCCCCAAAAATATTTAAATCTTCTCGTTTTTCAGGTATTTTTTCTCCTATTCTTAAAATTAACTTCCTATGATCTAGTATTCCGTGCTGTTTTTTCTGACTAAAATTTGAATTTTAAGTACATTATAGATATTTTTTTAACGAGAAACGGCTCAAAGTATTAACTCCGAGCCGTTTTTTATATGTAGATAATATCCTATCCTAAGAACTCATCCAAAGAAACAGTTTTCTGCTCTCCAGCCTCAAGGTTTTTGAAGGTTACTGTACCATTTTTAATTTCCTCTTCCCCTAAGAAAACAAGGTTTTTAATTCCTTTTTTCTCTGCATAGGTAAATTGTTTATTAATTTTAGCACTTTCAGGGTATAATTCTGCGGAAATACCTTTAGATCTCAATTGCATAATCAGTTTTAAAGCCTCTGTAGTTTCTTCACCTCCGAAATTAGCAAACAGATACTCAATTTTAGAAGAAGCTTCTTCAGGGAAAAGGTTCAGCTCTTCCATGACCAAATATATTCTGTCTAATCCGAATGAAATCCCAATTCCTGGGATATTTTTCACCCCGAATACTTCTGTAAGGTTGTCATATCTACCTCCACCACCAATGGAGCCCATTACCACTTCATCCGCTTTCACTTCGAAAATGGCTCCGGTATAATAATCAAGACCTCTCGCCAGGGTAATATTGAATACAAGATTCTGCATATCAACCCCTAGATTCATAGATTGTGTAAGAACAAATTCTAACTCTTCTACTCCTTTTAAACCGATTTCATTGCCTGCAAATTTTTCCTTCAATTGAAGAAGGTTTTCCAAAGCATCATCAGACTGGCTGAATAGGAAGTCTAATTTATCAATAGATTCCTGAGCGATTTCTCTTTCCAGTAATTCTTTAACAACACCTTCTTTTCCGATTTTATCCAGCTTATCTAAAGCAACTGTAAAATCAATCAGTTTATCAGTAATTCCGGCATATTCTGCTAATCCGGAAAGGATTTTTCTGTTGTTCATGTGGATTGTAACAGGAACTTTCAGATCAGCAAATGATTTCAGATACAATTGAACCAGATCCACTTCCTGTAATAAGCTTTCACTTCCTACTACGTCTGCATCACACTGATAAAATTCTCTGTATCTTCCTTTCTGAGGTCTGTCTGCTCTCCACACCGGCTGGATCTGGAAACGCTTGAACGGAAACGTTAATTTCCCATGATTCATCGCTACAAATCTTGCAAAAGGTACGGTAAGGTCATAACGAAGTGCTTTATCTGAAATTTCAGGTATTAAATCCTTTGAATTTAAATTTTCCTGTAGTGATAAAGCTTTCTCTAATAAAATTTTATTTTTTATATATCTTTTGTGTTCAGCAACATTTCCACCAAATTTCACATTATCGTAGTAGCCATTAACTTCATCTGAAATATTATCTTTTTTCAGCAAACTAATAAAGTTACTATCTATTATATTATAACTTACATTTATAAAGCTATCAATTGAAAAAATTACATCATTATTAATATAGCTATCAATTGTATTAAATAAATGTTGAATTTGGTTTTCTAAATTCAATGCCTCCAACCAATTTTGCTTTGTAAGCTTTAAATAATCTCCGGAATTTAAAATCTTGAAAATCAAGCGATCTCCTTCTTCTCCGTACTTTCCTGTTAAGGTAGAAAGGTTTTCAAAGCTTGGGGTTTCCAATGGCTGAAATCCAAATAATTCAAAATTATTCTGTAGAATATTAATGATGTATTTTCTTCTGGAAACTTCCTGTGCTGTAAAATCTCTCGTTCCTTTTGCTAAACTTGGCTTCATTTATTGTATGTCATTTTGATAGGTACAAAAGTACGGAATTGCAGGGACTTTACACAGCATAAAAAAGCAGGAGAAACAATCTTCTCCCGCATTCAAAGTTAATAGGATCATTTATTCCGAAAAATCAGACACTTTCAAGGATTTCCAGTATTTCTTCGCCATAATTTTCAATCTTATGTTTTCCGAAACCTTTAATCTCCAGCAGTTCTTCTTTTTTGGCAGGTTTATACTTGGCTACAGACATCAGCTCTTTATTGCTTGCTATGAAGTAAGTAGGCAGATTTTGTTCTCTTGCTTTCTCCGATCTCCAAAGTTTCAGGGCATTGAGAATTTGTTCTTCATCGGGATTCAAAAAATCATTATCCGCAGAGTATTTAATAACCTTTGGCTCTTTCACTGTATTTTTCACCACTTTAAGTTCTTCAAAATACAAGATCACAGACCAATAACATTCGTCGTTTACAAAAGCGGTCTCCACTTTTATAATCTCGTTTCTTTCCAGAAAATCATCCAACATTTTCTGATCTCGGTAGAGTAATTCTTCCGGAAGTCTGATCTTAAAAACTTTTACTTTCATCATTTGAGTTTTTAGAATTATTTACCTCCTAACAAAAGGATCTCATCTACTCTGATTTCCGTAATGTAACGCTTTACACCGTCCTTATCATCATAAGACCTGTATGTAAGCTTACCTTCAATCGCAATTTCTTTTCCTTTAGGGACATACTTTTCCATAATTTCTGCAACTTTCCCGAAAGCAATCAGATTGTGCCATTGCGTCTCTTCTACCTTTTCGCCTTTTGCGTTTGTGTAATGATCGCTTGTAGCTAAAGACACACTCGCTTTTACATTTCCGTTTTCGAAGTTTACCATTTCAACTTCTTTACCTGTGTAACCAATTAATGTTACTTTGTTTCTTAGTGACATAACTTTTAGATTTTAATGATTAATATTTTCAGATAAGAGACGTTCACTGTTTTCTCAAATCTCTGTTGCAAAGTTGCCGATCTCACCAAAAGCCAGTCGGTTATAAACTATTTAAATTCGTTTGTAGTCGTTTGTGATCGGATAAGTGAAATTAAAATTCTTTAGCTGTACTCGCTTTTTATGGTAAAAAATTTTGATATCGTTTTAAAATAAAAGGGAATAATGGGAACTTACTCAGGAATAATAAATTTTATTTTTGTTGATAAAAATTTTAAAAACCCCTATATTTTATCAATTATTTTTTTGCAAATTTGTAAAAACGTCTAACATGCAAAAAGAAAAACTACGTACAGTAAGAAAGAGAAAAGGTTATACTCAACAGCAAGTTGCTGATGCTATTGCTACAGATGTTTCAAATTATAGCAGAAAAGAAAGCGGATCTGTAAAAATTATACACTCTGAATGGGATAAAATTGCAAAGTTTTTAGATGTTCCTGTAGAAGAGATTTACGAAGATGATGATACAAACATTGTTGTAAATAATCCTGTTTTTAATGATAGCCCTGGATCATCTGGTGCTATTGGAAATAATGTTAATAATTTCTCGAATGAATTAAGCATAGAAGTCATTAAGAATTTACAGGACTATATCAGCCTACTGAAAGAGGAAATCAGTAAACTGAAAAGTGAAAAATAATTCTTTTCAGAATAGATACTTAGATATACAAATCAGGATAGAACATTTTCTATCCTGATTTTCTTTTTAGCCACGAATGCACAAATACATTATATTTTCTCACATTCCACAATGCTTTTACTTTGTGTGCCTATATCAATAAGGCGGTTAAATCTTAACCCTGCTTGTTCTATAAGCTGGATAAACTCATCCAAAGATCTTTCTCTTCCGGTGAGGCATGCCATCATTACAATGTCTAAAAGTTTTGCAAGATGAGGCTGGTTTCGGGAATCATCTGGAATTACGGCATCAATTATCAGCAGTTTTGAGCCTTTAGGCATTGCTTCATAGCATACTTTTAAAATCCGGATGCATTCATCATCGTTCCAGTCATGGATAATCCATTTCATGGTATATAAATCTGCACCTGCAGGAACTTTATCAAAAAAACTCCCTGTAGCTGTTAAGCATCTGTTTTTTAAGTTTTCAGGAATTAACTCAACAGTTTTCTCTATAACATGAGCTTCATCAAAGACGATTCCGGAACTTTCGGGAGCTGAATTTAAGATACGATGCATCATTACTCCATTCCCTCCTCCTATATCAACAATTGTTTTGTAGGGCTTAAAATCATAGTTTTCAATAATTCCCTGTAGTTCCATATTGGATAGCCCTGTCATTCCCCTGCCAAAATTGGCTGCCAGTTTAGGATATTGTTTATAATATTCCCAGAGATTCATACCATAAACATACTCAAAAGGAACTTTACCTTCCTTTACAGTACGGGTAAGTTCCCCGAAACCAAGAAAATGTTCTCCCATATTCGCTAGTACAAAATCTTTTACGGTTCCGGGAACATCTGTTTGTAAAGCGGCTGCCAGATCATTCATCTCAAAAATTTTATTTTCTAGTTCTTTGAAGATACCGACACTGCTTAGAGCTCTCATGATTCTGTAAAGTGCTTTTTCATCAGATTGAGTTTCTTTCGCCAAAAGGGAAATTGTTTTTGGACTTTCTGCCAGTAGATCTGCGATGTTTAATTCTGCAGCTGTTTTTACACAGCCTGAAATCCACATACCTCCCAACACTTCAAACATTTTTAAAGTAAATTCAGGTTTAACGGGTTGTTTTTTCATAGTTATAGTTTTTTAATTTGGATTAATATTATAATTCAAAAATACGTGAATTTATGAATTTTATTCACCACAAATTAATATTTAATAAAAATAACACAGAAAAGCTTCTATCCATTTACAAACGGATAATTCTGTATCTTTGTCTTACTAAAGTCAATCGCCGACTTTTGAAAACTTTTAATTAAAACTATTATATAAAGAAGACAATCCTAAT
The DNA here is from genome assembly GCF_001684955.1 of Chryseobacterium contaminans. Taxonomy (GTDB): domain Bacteria; phylum Bacteroidota; class Bacteroidia; order Flavobacteriales; family Weeksellaceae; genus Chryseobacterium; species Chryseobacterium contaminans. Next base: position 9,707 of record NZ_MAYF01000044.1, read on the forward strand.
GAAGAAGGCAATAAAAAGAACATACAGAGTCTCAAAATATGTGATCTATAAAGAAACTTTGGTTGATTAC
>NZ_MAYF01000045.1 GCF_001684955.1 Chryseobacterium contaminans
TTAATTTTTTGCTAGGTATTCTGCTGTAGAAGTTCTGTCTGCTTTCATAGCATCTTTACCTTCTTCCCAGTTTGCAGGACATACTTCACCGTGTTTTTGAACGTGAGTGTAAGCGTCAATTAATCTTAAGAATTCTTTTACGTTTCTACCTAGAGGCATATCGTTTACCGCTTCGTGGAAGATTTTTCCAGTTTCGTCGATAAGGTAAGTTGCTCTGTAAGTTACGTTAGAACCTGTAAAGATTTCTTCTCCTTCTTCATTGTATTCGAAATCCTGATCTACAATCCCTAAAGTGTTTGCTAATTGTCTGTGAGTATCAGCTAAAAGTGGATAAGTTACCCCTTCAATACCTCCGTTATCTTTTGGTGTGTTTAACCAAGCGAAGTGTACTTCGTTTGTATCACAAGATGCACCGATTACTTTAGTATTTCTTTTTTCGAATTCACCTAAAGCCTCCTGGAAAGCGTGAAGCTCAGTAGGGCATACGAAAGTGAAATCTTTAGGGTACCAGAACAAAAGAACTTTTTGTTGGTTGTTAGTAGCTTCTTCAAGGATGTTGATTCTTAAATCGTCACCCATTTCAGACATTGCATCGATTGTTAAATTCGGGAATTTTTTTCCTACTAAAGACATAATTTTCTGTTTTTATATTTAAATTTCTGATGCAAATATATAAAAGTTCCATCTATCGAACAAATAGTTTTTGATAAATAAAATCTATAATTGTTTTTGATGTGTTGTTAAAGAAAAAAGCCCTGAAATCAGGGCTTTTTTATATAGTTGATCGAAATTGATATCGAAACACATGGGAACTGAAACACAGTTCTGCTTTTAAGTGTAAATTAAGAAATACTGAAACTTTCTCCATTTTTGCATATTGTAGCTGCTCCCTGAGCGATGTCTTCAAATGTTTCAACATTGTGAATCTGACCTACTCTTCCGCTAAATTCACAACGGATATATACTGTTTCACCTCCGTTAATCGTTTTCAAAGCTTTTTTTGATAGTTTTTTCATTTTATAATAAATTTGGTTGTTTTTCAAATATATATAAAATAAACTTCACTATCCAAAGAATTATTTAAATTTTTCAAGTAAATCTTTGATTCTTCTCATGGCTTCTCTGAGTTCCTCTTCAGAAGCTGCATAAGAGAATCTGATACACTCAGGACTTCCGAAAGAGAATCCGCCAACACATCCTACATGGGCATTTTCCAATAAGAACATGGCGAAATCATCAGAATTTTTAATTTCAGTTCCATTCAACGTTTTTCCGATATAATACGAAATATCAGGGAAGAAGTAAAAAGCAGCCTTTGGAAGCAATACTTTGAATCCCGGAATTTCCTTGATAAGGTCATACACAAGATCTCTTCTCTTTTTGAAAGCATCAATCATATATCTGTATTCTGAAGGATCTGTTTTTAAAGCTACAATAGAAGCTCTTTGAGCCACAGTATTGGCACCGCTGGTCATCTGTCCCTGTACTTTTTCGCAAGCTTTAGCCAGCCATTCAGGGCATGCAGAATACCCGATTCTCCATCCGGTCATCGCGAAAGCTTTTGACATACCATTAATTACCGCGGTCTGTTCATATACTTCAGGGAACTGGGCAATGGAAGTAGTTTTTGTTTCATAATTGATGAACTCATAGATCTCATCTGAAATAATCGTCACATGAGGATATTTCGCAACCACTTTAGCAATAGATTTCAATTCATCATAAGTATAATATCCTCCTGATGGGTTACATGGAGAGCTGAAAAGAATGGCTTTTGTTTTATCTGTAATTGCTTCTTCAAGTTGCTCAGCAGTTACTTTGAAATCTGTAACATAAGAAGTAGGAAGCATCACAGAATTTCCGCCCATCATTTTCACCATTTCATCGTAGCTTACCCAATAAGGGGCAGGAAGTAATACTTCATCACCGTCATTGATGATCGCTGCCAAAACATTTAAAATAGCCTGTTTAGCACCATTTGAAACACAAATTTGTGTAGGTTTGTATTCCAGGTTGTTATCTCTTTTTAATTTATAAGCAATAGCCTCACGCAATTCCAGAAATCCGGGAACAGGAGAGTAGTGGCTGTAGTTCTGATTGATGGCATCGAATGCTGCCTGTTTGATGTTATCCGGAACATCAAAATCCGGTTCGCCAAGGGTTAAACTGATTACGTCAATTCCGTTTGCCTTCATTTCCCTTGCCTTGTTAGACATTACAAAAGTCTGTGAGTATCCTAGTCTTTTTACTCTATCTGAAAGTTTGTCCATTGTATTTTTTTGAATTTTAACAAATATATAATAAAAAGGCCTTGTGAGGGTAATAAAAAGATACCAGGTTTAAAGATTTTTATCAGGTTTCGGAAGCTACATCGTGTTTCGGATTAAAGCTGTTTTTTGAATATACTCCGGCTTAAAGTTTGAATAAAGCCAATAAAAACTTATTTTTGCAGATTATAATAATTCACATGTCTACATCGTTACTATTAAAATATTTTCCGGATCTTACTGAAACACAGTTGGAGCAGTTTGCAAAACTTGAAACCCTTTATAATGAATGGAATGAAAAGATCAATGTAATTTCCAGAAAAGATATGGAATCTTTGTATGAAAAACATATTCTTCACTCATTGGGAATTGCAAAAGTGATGGAGTTTGCTCCTGGAACGAAAGTATTGGATATTGGAACAGGAGGTGGTTTTCCGGGAATCCCATTGGCAATTCTGTTTCCTGAAACACAATTTACCCTGATTGATTCCATCGGAAAGAAAATTAGTGTAGTAAATGCTGTTGCAGAGGGGATTGGGCTGAAAAATGTAACTGCGATTCACGGAAGAGCCGAAAAATTAAAAGAAAAATTCCATTTTATCGTTAGTAGAGCGGTAACTCAGATGCCTGAATTTTTAAGATGGCTGAAAGGAAAATTTGAAAAAGAACAATTTAACCCTAAGCATAACGGAATTTTATATTTAAAGGGTGGAGATCTTGCTGAAGAACTTGCCGGACTTAAATGTGAAATTTTCAACCTGAAACATTATTTTGATGAAGAATTTTTTGATACTAAAAAAGTAGTTTATGTATCAAAAGGTAATTTTAATTCCTGATTTGTTCTGATTGAGGAATAATTTTTGCTCAATATGTATTGATAATCATTAAAATTAAAGATTATGAAAAAGCTTTTAAATATTGGATTTTCAGCACTATTGTTTGGCTTTGTATTGGTTTCATGTAATGATGATGATTATCAGACAATCGAGTCCATTGATAAGGTCAAAATAGACAGTGTAAAAATTGCCAATGATACTATGAATGTTTTTACAGTACAGCCAATCAAAACGTATTCCACTTATTCTTCTCAATGTCAAGGGTTTTACGCGTATGATTATATTTATAACGGTGATTTTGAAAGATCAGTAACTGCTTATAAGTACATTTCCAATGGTCCTTGTGCTCAAAAGAGCTATTCAGCGGTTAACCAGATTAATTTCAACCCACAGAGGATAGGGAAGTATACGTTTACTTTCTGGAACGGAGGAAATAACTGGATTACAAAAACGATTGTGGTGAAATAATGAAATTGATCTTTGTATTCTGTCTGTTGGCAGCTAATATGATGTTTGGACAGAAGATTATATGGCAGGAAGGACAAAAGCTGGTATGGGACAATTTTAAAAGTCCAGTTAACAGAAAAAATAATCCGGATGTTGCAGCTTATACCAACTGCGGTTGGGAGTATTCTGTGGTGAAATCCAGCAATCCGAAGTCTCCGGTGAAAATTGAAATAAAGACTATATTCAACGAAGATAAATCCTGGAAAGATGTCAAAAAAATCAATGATTATATTTTGCTGCATGAGCAGAAACACTTTGATATTGCAGAGATTTTTGTAAGGAAATTCAGGAAATCAGTTGAGGAAAGGATCAGGAATTCTGGTGATTACAACAGGTTATTTAATTCTATTTATAATACGATATCCAACGAATATAAAAATTTCCAGATAGCCTATGATAAAGATACCCGTCATGGGATGGACGAAGAAAAACAGGCAGAATATAATGCTTTCATCTCAAAAGAATTAGAAAACCTTAAAAGTTACCAGGCCCCTTGAAATTCCTTAATAAGATCATTCACGAATTGTTGGCACAAAACCCGGACTTATCTGAGTTTAATATCATTCTGCCCGGAAAACGTCCGATTGTATTTATCCGACAGATTCTTGAAGAAAATAATTATTCAGGGTTTCTTCCTAACTTTTTTACCATTGAGGAGCTGATTAATACGATTGCAGATAAGCAAGTGATTCAGGGAATTCCACTTTGGCTTTTTTCATTTGATGTATACAGAAGCCTGAATCTGATCCCAAGAGATAACTTTTCAGACTTTTTGAAGTGGTTTCCAACCCTGCAGAAGGATTGGGATGATATTCTGAAGTTTTCAGACAGTGATCAGGCGGTTCTGCAATACATGTTTGACGAGGAGAGGATCAAAGAATGGGCTCAGAATCTTGGTGAGGATGATGATGTGCCCAGAAAGAAGTTCCTTAATTTTTGGCAGAATATGAATATTTTCCTTCCTGAATTAAAAAGCAGGTTAAAAGAAAAGAACTGGGCAACTTCAGGAATGATTCATGAGGCTGCTAAAGCGAGTATCTCGGATTTTGCAAAGAATACACCGGAACAGTTTGTTTTCTGCGGATTTAATGCCTTTACGCCTGTTGAAGAGAAGCTGGTAAGAAGTCTTTTGCAGTGGAACAAAGCTCAGTGCTTTTTTCAGGCAGACCGTTATTACTTTAATGACGAAAGACAAGAAGCCGGTAAATTCCTCAGAAATCATAAAACATGGAAGGAGTTTGATGATAACAGAGCTTTTCAGTGGATAGAGGATGACTTTAATCAACCTAAAAAGATCAAGGTATATGAAGTTTCCGGAAATGTAACGCAAACAAAGGTGCTGCCGGAGATCTTCAAGGAAATCAATAATAAAACCTATTCCAATACCGCAGTAGTGTTGCTGGATGAGAATCTTCTTCCTGCAAGCCTGGATGTAATGCATGGCGTAGAAAACCTGAATATTACGATGGGATTCCCATTAAAGAATCTCTCTTTTTCTAATGCCGTAAAACGGCTTTTCTATCTGCAGAAACAGCTGGAGAAAAATAAAACTTCGTATTACTACAGAGATGTATTTCCCATTCTTGAAGAGCTTCCAAAGTCAGTTAAAGATGAACTGATCATTAATGATTTTAAAACGAAAATAGAAGAAAGGAATATTGTTTATATTTCTAAAAAGCTTTTGGAGGAGCTTCTGGGAGAACTCTCTTATTTTAGACTTTTGCAAAAAGCAGTAAGTACCACTGATTATCTGGATATTCTTATTTCGTTTTGTCACCAGGTAAAATGGCTGGAAATAGATGATATACAGTATGAAAACGTTTCTCACTTCGAGAATGCCTTCAGGGTTATTAAAAACCAGCTGACTCCCTACAATATTGAGATCAGAATGGAAACACTGGAGATCCTTATCAACCAACATATCAATTCTGAAAGTATCGATTTCCAGGGGGAACCATTGAGAGGGCTTCAAATTATGGGATTGCTGGAAACACGTCTTCTTAATTTTGAAAATGTAATTCTATTATCAGTTAATGAAGGGAAGCTTCCACTGGGGAATTCCCAGAATACTTATATTCCTTTTGATATCCGAAGATTCTTTGATCTTCATACCTTTCTGGAAAATGACAGTATTTATGCCTACCACTTTTACAGGCTGATTCAGGATGCTAAGAATGTTCATTTGCTATATAATGCTTTAAGCTCAGGAGTGAATACAGGTGAAAAAAGCCGCTTCATCACTCAGATAGAAATGGAAAGCTCCCACGAGATCGAACACCTGATTATTGAAAATTCTTCAGATCCAATCATCACAAAACCTATAGAGATTCCCAAGACGGAAATTGTGAGGGAACGACTCCAGAAATGGAAGGAAAGAGTATCAGCGTCCCACCTTACAAGTTATCTTTATAACCCGATTGATTTCTACTTGTCAAAGATCCTGAATACTTCAGAATCAGATGAAATTGAGGAAGAGCTGTCTGTGAAAAACTATGGGAATTTGGTGCATTATTCACTTCAAGAAGTTTATGAAGTGTTGAAGGGTAAGGTTTTAAAAGAAAGTGATTTAGATAAATCAATTAAAGCGATAGATAAATATATAAATATTGCAATTGAGAAGTTAAAACACCAAGCTGAGTTCTATGAAAAAGGGATGAACTACATCCATAAAGCCATTGCAAAAAAGGTGATTGAAAATATTCTGAATCATGATCTGGATCTGATCAGACAAGGGAATACTTTAGAGATTGTTGATATTGAAAGACGGTTTGAAAATGTTGAGTTTTATCTTGATGGAAATGACAAAATTTCATTCTTTGGGTTTATTGACAGAATTGATAAACTGAATGGAACTTTAAGGATCATTGATTATAAAACAGCCAAAATCAAAAACCTCCATGTAAAAATTGATGAGGAAAATGTAGAGGAGTATTTCCATAACAGCGACCGAAAACAAGCATTGCAGCTTTGTATTTATCATTACGTGGTACAACATCTTCCTGAGTTCTGGGGATACCCGATTGAAACAGGTATATGGAGCTTTGCTGAAGCTAAAAAGGGAATGGTTCCGCTTGTATTTGATAAAGGAGATATTGATGATGCCATGAGGTCTGTTAAAAGTCTTATTCTTGAAATCCTGAATCCGGATATCAACTTCGTGGAAACAGTAAAGTCTTATTAAGTTTCAATTATTTTTTAAGCAAAGTTGTAATGATTCTAACGTTTTATTTTGGAGAGCAAAGAAGAGCGACTTTGTAGCTGAAGCAATATGTCATGCGTACGCTTAGGAAGAATCAATGAAGTTATTTTTTTGCTTGCTTAAAATATTGTAATTGCATTATGGAATCTTTGCGTTAAATTTAAATAGCAATACTATTTTTTCATTTTAATAAACTTTGATGGTTATTAAAATTTTCATTAACTATAATTACTTTTAAGTTCTTCTTAAATAGGGAAATCGATGAGTTTTTTCGCTGGCATTTATGGTATAGTTGTATATTTACTACAAAATTTTCATACACATAAAAACAGGTTGTCTCATGAAAAAACTCCTGATTTTCGGAACTTTCATTTTTTCTCTCTTTCTTAAATCCCAGCAGATTAACGATTCCCTGAACACCAGATTGCAGAATGTTACCAAAGACACCAGGTTTGGTTTAGCGCTGAGTGGAGGCGGTGCAAAAGGATTTGCCCACATTGGAATTCTGAAAATGATTGACTCCCTTGGAATTAAAGTCGATTATATCACCGGAACCAGTATGGGAGGAATTTTGGGAGGCTTGTATGCAATGGGATACAACGCAGATCAGCTAAAGAAAACCATTTATAAAGTAGACTGGAACAGGATACTGAGCAATAAAATCCCTTACAGCAAGGTCAATATCAGTGAAAAAGATGAATATGATAAATACATTCTGGAATTTCCTGTGGTAAAAGGAGTTCCTACGCTTCCAAGCTCTTATATTGAAGGGCAGTATATGGGTGAAGTTTTGAATACGTTGACTTTTAACGCGAAGCATATCAATGATTTCAGTAAATTAAGAATTCCGGTAGAGCTTACTTCCTCAGATATTGAAAACGGAGGTTTGGTTATGCAGAAAAAAGGATCGTTGCCATTGGCCATTCGGGCTACTTTGGCAATTCCTGCAGCCTTTGCTCCGGTTTATATTGATGGAAAGCTGTTGGTAGATGGAGGATTAGACCGAAATTATCCAGCCAATGAGGTCCGGCAGATGGGAGCTGACTTTGTAATTGGTGGCTATACCGGATTCAGACTTTTTACGAAAAAAGAGATTGAAAATCCCATGAAAATGATCTATCAGACCCATGCGATTCGTTCAGTGGAAGATTTTAAGCATCAAAAGGCATTGTCAAACATTCTGGTAGACTTTGTAGACCCTTTAGGAGATATTACCACAAAAGACTTTGCAAGGTTCAGAAAGATCATTAAAATAGGAGAAATAGAAGCCAGAAAACATCTTCCGGAGTTTGTAGCATTGGCAGAAGCTCAAAAAAAGCTTGGGATAAAGTACGAACATGAAATGATTGAGGAAGTAAAGCTTCCCACCACAAAATTCACGTTCAGTGAAGAAAATGGAGCCCCGCTTACCGATGAAGTTGAAATTGCTGTGATTAAGAAGGAATTGGGGTTAACGGAAGGGAAGTATTATGATGTGAAAACCGTTAATGAAGCTATAGACAGGGTATTTGGAGTGCGTCAATATGAAAAAGTTTATTATACCTATACCAATGAGGGTGAAGGGCTTGTGATGAATATTTTCGTTAAAAAAGCTAAGAAAGGAGCCTTTAAGCTGGCTCTTCACTATGATACAGAACAATCGGTGGGAATTATTGTCAATTATACGTACCGAAATATTCTGGCGAACAGATCCAGATTCTTGGCTACCATCGATATTTCAGAGCGTTTTAAAGCAAAATTGGCTTATCAGCGTTTTTTGGGAAGCGGAGATCATTGGTGGATAGATCTTGAAGCTAAAATGGTTCATCTTAAAAGTAATGATTTAATTTTCAGGACATTGGGATATGATGATGAAGACAATACGACAAAGTTTCCTAACCACATGTACAGAAATATTACCGGAAAAGTAGCTTTGAATTATAATATTACTCCGAATGCTTTGATCTCTTTGGGAACAGAGTTCAGCACTGAAAGGATGTATACCCTACTGGATAAAGTAGATCAGGCAAAAGTTGATAATTTTAGCAAAAAACTATATAATCACAGTAATTTTAATGCTTTTCTGAAGTTTGAACAGAATAACCTGAATAAAAGGTACTTTTCTACCAAAGGAAATCATCTTCAGGTAAGTGCAAGAATGTATTTTGGCGATGAATATAAACTGTATGATCTCCAAGTAGTACAGCCTCAGTTATATTTGATATTAAATCCTCAGACTCCCGGTTATTTCGTACCTAAGAACCTGTTGTCATTTACGCTGAATGAAAACTTTGCTTATCCTATTACAAGAAGGCTGGCTGCGAAGGCTAACCTTTTCCTGGGAACGAGTTTTGGCTCCTATAGAGATGATGCCGAACCTTACTTCTTCCTTAACCAGAAGTATAATTTAGGAGGGAGTGAATATAATTATGACCTTCTCAACCCCGAGTTTAATGGTCTTCGTCAGAAAGAACTTCCTATGAATTCTGTGGCGAAGGTAGGAGTTTCCCTTCAATACAGGATCATGAAAAAATTATACCTTACCCCTTCATTCACCTATGGAAAAGTAAGTGAGGAACTTTCTCCTTTTAATGACAGTTTTGAAATGTTCGGATATGGAGTAAACCTTGGCTATGAATCTCTTATAGGCCCAATCAATCTTAATATTTCCAGAAATAACCAACTGGATTTCTCCAGAATATATTTAAGTATTGGATTTAAGTTTTAAAGGCTGGAAGTCAGAAGCTGGAAGAGGAAAGTTGTTTTTGGCAATAGAAAAACTTCATCTGTTAAAATCAAAATTACAAGATTTGCAGAAGGTATTTGTTGAGTAGTAATTTTTTGTCTCCTTCTTTGAGCTTCCTAATTTAAACATAAAAAAGCACTCCATTGCGGAGTGCCAAAATTAACTTGAAAATGATATATAAAAAGGATTAGATGTTAAAG
>NZ_MAYF01000046.1 GCF_001684955.1 Chryseobacterium contaminans
AGCCTCCTTTACTATAGAATTCAAACTAAGAATTATAAAAATCAAACAAGGTTTGTTCTTAGGGCATTGGGAGCTATTCCAGTTTGTTTTTTAAAATAATTGGTAAAATAAGCAGGTTCTTCAAAGCCTAATCCGTAGGCAATTTCAGCAATATTCCAATCCGTATGGGTTAACAGGGCATTGGCTTCCTGTATCACTCTTGCTGTAATCTGTTGGCTGGTGGTCTTTCCTGTAATCTCTTTTACAGAACGGTTTAAAGAATTAACATGAATGGAAAGACTCTGTGCGTAATCATTGGGGGTTTTTAATTTCAAAAAAGCTTCAGGGCTATCAATCGGGAATTGCCTTTCCAGGAGCTCCATAAATAAGGATGCTACTCTTTGAGAAGCATTCTGATAGGGTTCAAATGTTTCTGCCGGATGCATTTTCATGGTTTCATGAATCATCAGATGAAGATAAGCTCTCAGCATATCATATTTGTGTACATAATCTGATTCAATTTCGGCCATCATTCTGATATACAGATCTGAAAGTACTTTCTGCTGATCTTCATTCAAAAAGAAAACCGGAGTTCCACCAATTTTAAACAATGGTGAATCCTGAAGATTTCCTAAACGGCTTCCGTTCTGTAAAAATGGTTCTGTAAAAAGACAGAACCAGCCTTTCTGATTTTCATCATCTGCTTCCCATGAATAAGGAATAATAGGATTGGAAAACAACAATGCAGGACGATCCACATAGATCCATTTATCCGCATAGTGAAGCTTACCCTTTCCTATAATCAGTGAAATTTTGTAATAATCTCTTCTGCTATATGGCGATAACAGCGAACAGTGTTCTCTTGAAAACACATTAAAATGCCCCATTTTGTTTGCACCCAAGCATAGAGGTCCATACTCGGGAGCATTTCGCTCATAAAAGCCTTGTAATGATTCATTGGATTCCATATCTCAAAGTTATAAAATTCAAACAAATCAGGAAATATATTTTTATTTAAATGGGAGATGGGTTTAGAAATGGGAAGATAGAAATTCTAACTAAAGCCGGATAAAAAATTGTTTATTTATCTGAAAAGGTAAAAGCCTATGATGTTAATGTTCATCATTATTTAACAGTAACATTACTCATTACTTATAATAAAAATGACCGACACGAATGCCAGTCATTTTAATAGTGATATATAATAGTTGATAATGGTTAATCCCAGTCCCCATGATGTCCATGGTTATGTTTGTTCTGTTTTTTGTAATATTTGGCTCTTTCTTTATAGTATTTTTCCTGTTCTTTACGGTATTTTTTGTAATCATTTTTTCTTCCGTACACAATAACAGGATTTTCTCCTCTATAATATCTCTTTTTAAAAATGATATACTTTTCTCTACCAAGAATTCTTTCCAGCTCTGAATATCTATCTCCTCTCCATCTTCCTGGTTCTACAACATAAACTCTATTCCATGAATCATAATCACGATACCTGTCATTTAATGCATAGACCTGGTTGGCCTGTGTGGTAGAAAGTAACAGATCTGCAACTACTGTCTGCCAGTTGATATCTGAAATACTCCTTCTATAATCATTATAATAATCTGATTGGGCGTAGCTCAGGCTAAATGTCCCAACCAAAAATGCTGTTAGCAATAACTTTTTCATTTCATTCCTCTTTTAAATTAAACATCAAGACATAGTCAATTAAAGTGCCAATTCTTATCCGAGATTCCTAATATTTGTTAACAAAAAACATAAATAACTGATTATCTTTTAAATAATTTCTAAAATTTATTAAATTTTAAAAATCTCAGTTGTTAGAAAATAGTGTATTTTATCATTGTGCAAATTATTAAACAGGGAAGAAAGAAGTTATTTCATAATTACTATTTTCAGATGTATTAAAGCCCCTCCTTTTGATATAAATAATGGTTACGGCTGTAGTTGTTTAACGAAAAGATCTTTTATCTTTTATCTTTTATCTTTTATCTTTTATCTTTTATCAAACCTCTTATAAAATTCGTTAAGATTCTCAAAAACTATTACTCCATGTTAAATAATTTTGTAATTTTAAGGGAGAGAATGCTTTCAGGTGTTCTCAATAGTATTATTTTATCAACCAAATCTGAGTAATTATGGAAAATATAAAATTTATGGTATCTCCATATCAGGATGAGCTGCAGTTGTTTATTGATGATAAAAAAGCAGGTTATATGTCCATTGAGGTTGACGGAAGACTTCTTATTGTATATTATACCAAGCTTGATGAAGAACGAGAAGGTAAAGGCTATGCTAAATTACTGCTGGATGAGCTGGTTCGTTACGCAGAAGAAAAAGATTTGCTTGTGGACCCTGAATGTGATTTTGTACGTCAACAGTTTGAAAATCATCCAAGAAGATATAAAGACATCTGGCATGCTTAATCAATCTTCCCACCAGGTTGTAAACTGTTGATCTTTACGGTTCAGATCTACTACTTCTCCGATTTTTGGAGTAAGAACGTTTAACCCTTTTTCTTTACCTAAACCATTTATTTTTTGTAAAGGTTCATTCCATGGATGCAATGCGAGGGCAAATTTAGCTGCGTGCACCGGAATAATATATCTGGCATTTATATCTATAGCAGCCTGAGCAACATCTTCAGGTAAGGTATGAATATATCGCCATGCTTCACCGTATTGTCCGTTTTCAAGGATTGCATAATCAAAAGGACCATACTTTTCTCCTATCATTTTAAAATGAGAATCATAACCGCTATCACCACCAAGGAAGATTTTCTTTGTAGGCGTTTCCAATACATAAGAAGTCCAAAGGGTATCATTCTGCTTTACTCTTCTACCGGAAAAATGTCTGGCTGGTGTAAAGTTTAGTTTTATCCCATTTTTTAATTCAAATTCTGCACCCCATTCATCTTCAATGAGCTGTTCTTCCATATATCCCCAACGTTCCAGATGCGCTCCTACGCCCAATGGAACAATAGCCATTCCGGTACGGTCTTTAATTGATTTAACTGTAGGGTAATCAAGATGGTCAAAATGATCATGTGTTATGACCAGATAATCAAGGTTGGGAATATCTTCAGGTTTAAAAATGTCAGATCCCTTGAAAGCTTTGTTAAAGTATTTGAACGGTGAACCATATAAACTTAATACAGGATCAATTAAAAATGAAACACCATCAGTCTGTATATAATAAGATGAATGTCCTAACCATACAAAAACATCTGTATTTTTATCCAGGCTTTTTAAATCTGTATGGATAGAGGGAATTTCCCTTAATGGTTTTAGCAAAGGATGTTTTTTACCTAAGAAGAAATCATAAGTAACCTGCCACATTTTATAACCTTCAGCCAGGGATGGCGTATGACTGATATTCTGGAATTGTTTGTTTCTATAAAGTTTTGACTGTCTGATCCGGTTCAATCGTTTACCTTTGGGTACAGCCCCAAACGCAGCTCTGTTTATCACGATAAAGTAGGTTGCCGCCAATAAAACCACAACCGCAAAAATCCAATACATCATTTGTAAAAAATAAATATCAAAGGTATCAACTTTTGCTCTTACTTGAAAATAAGATACATTTGACTGCATTTTTTTAACTAAATTTATCATGTATTTCGGAAAATTTATTATTCATTTAAGTGATGATTAATTTTAAACTTTCTATTTTAGCGGCTTAAAAAAACTCAAAGATCTATTGAAAAAATACTCGGTAATATTTATTCTGGCCATGCTTTCCTCATGTGCATCTATTAAGAGACACAATGAACAGCGGGCTTCCTGTATTCCCCCGGAGCAGCTTAAGGAAGATGTGGATTTTGCCTATTCCAAACTTCAGCAAATGCACCCACAACTGTATTGGTATATTCCCAAGAAGGAATTGGACCATAAATTTGACAGCCTTAAGCAAACAATCAATGAGCCGCTTACCCCGCTTCAGTTTTATTTTAAACTTCAACCCGTAATTGCAGGAATCCGGGAAGGGCATCTTTCGTTAAGAATTCCGAGAAAAAAGTTTACCAAAAAGGAAATCAAGACTTTAGACCAAAAAAAAGGACTATTCAGCAGGTTTGAATATTATATTTCCGGTGACCAGATGTATATTACAGAAAACAGGGATTCCATTGAAAATATTCAACCGGGAACTGAGATTCTGTCTATAAATCATATTCCGATCGCAGATTATATCAAAAAATACAGAAACCTGATCAGCAGTGATGGGTATAATACTACTTTTCAGCCTTATTTTTTAAAGGATCTTTTCTTTAGTTACTATACGGCAGAAAACGGACTTTCAAATAAAGCAACTCTTGAAACGCTTTATAAAGGCGAAAAACATACTTATACTTTAAGCAGAGAATCAAAATCTGACTCTGATCTTGAAAAGGACAAGGAAATGAACAAACGGACGCAGGAAAGAAAGCTTAATGATTATGTTGCGTCCAGCAATTCCTATAACAGAAGTTTTAAATTTCTGGATAAGGACAGCACCATTGCCTATATCAAGGTGAAAAGCTTTTCAAGGGAATATTCGGATGAGTTTTATAAAAAAACATTTGCTAAGATTAAAAATGCAAAGTCAGAGTACCTCATCATAGATGTCCGCAATAATTATGGAGGATCTCTTTATGAAATCAATAATCTGTATTCTTATCTTTCGGATAAACCGTTTACTCTGATAAAGCCTTCACAGGTTACCTCAAAGGATATTCCTTTAAGAACTAATTATTTCAGAAAAAGTTCTCCATTAGACTATGCCATTAAAAGCCTCTCTTATCCAAGTTACTTTTTTGCCCAGGCTTTCAGTACTTATAAAAAAGATGGAAAGGTTTTCTACAAAATGAAAGCGGATAAACCTACAAAGCCCAATAAAGGAGCTTTTCACGGTAAAGTTTTTGTTCTGATTAACGGAGGAAGCTTCTCTGCCTCTTCTATTATTACAGCAAAGCTTAAGAATGATAAAAGAGCGACTCTGGTGGGTGAAGAAACAGGCGGAGCCAATGACGGAACAGTGGCCGGTTTTTATTCTTATCAGAAGCTTCCTAATTCTGAGATCAGATTTCCCATCGGGCTTCTTCTGGTACAACCGAATATTGATTTTTCAGATACTAAGAAAGGAGTTGTTCCTGATGTAGAAGTCAAAGAAAGCCTACAGGATATTATTGAGAAAAAGGATCCACAGCTAGATTGGATCAGGAGTGAAATTGGAAAGGAAAAAACCGAAAAAAATTAACTTAAACAATCACTTTACAATTATACAATAGGACTCGGCGGGCTTTCAGCCCGCCGAGTCCCGTTTAGCTTATCTTTTCAATTCTTTCAAAAGAGATTCAATATGATCAATATATCTTCCATAATAACGATGGAACCAGAATTTGCCGCTAAGAAATAATAGAAACAAGCCTCCAATGACACTTCCAATCAGAATAAGCGCTATCTTCATCTCGCTTAAAGGCTGCGGCCAGGGGATAAATTCAAGCACGATAAGAATCTCACATACTATAAACGGTGCAAAGCTGATATAGTAGGATAAATAATATTGTTTGTTCAGGTTCAGCTGGGTCACGAGATCTTTCAGTGAATCGCTGGTTTTAAATTCTGTATTGCTGATCTCATTATACAGTCTGAAAAACTTACGGTAAAAGAAAACCGTAACAATAAGCATAGAGGCTACCAAAACTGTAATATAAAGCTGAAGCTTAAAGGGCTTACAGACAGAGCAGACCATAAACGCAAAAATGAAGATTCCTACCACCCACCAAAATTCCATGCGCATGTTCCTGCGTACTTTTTCAAGGGGAAGATGTATTGTGTTTCTTTGTTCTATGCTGATTTCTGGAGTCTCATCTGCAATATCTTCGTTCCATGTATTTTTCAATTCATCTATATTCATTGGATTTCTGATTTAATGTTGATTAATAATATGTTGGTTTAAGATATCTTTCAATTTATTTTTGGCACGGTTCATTTTCACTCTTACATTTCCTTCGGAGATTCCGATCTGTTCTGCAATCTGTTTTCCTGAGAAATCTTCTAAGTAATAGAAAATAAAGGCCTTGTCAATGGGATTTAGCTGATGAATAGCTTTATACATTTCTGCCATGCGTTCCTCTTTATCATCATCATAATCTTCCTGAGCAATTGCGTGGCTGGAGAAATCTTCATTTCCTATAAAGCTTCTTCTTTTTTGATTTTTAAGAAAGATAATTGCCGTATTTAAAGCAATTCTGTACAACCAGGTTGAAAATTCGCTTTCTCCTCTAAAGTTGGGATATGCCTTCCATAATTGACAGGTAATTTCCTGAAAAAGATCATCACGGTCATCTTTCTCAGACATATACATTTTAGAAATCTTAAAAATGATTCCTTTATGCTTTTCAATCTTATGGATAAACTCTTGCTCTAATGAGGTCATAGCTTGTTACTCTATAAAGTTAGTTCTCATTAAAAAAAAATGTTACAGAAATCAATTGAAAAAAATAAAAAACCCGACAGAAAAAATACTGCCAGGCCTCTCATCGTGTGTTTTTTTTGGTTTCTACTATTTTTAGGATAGTACTTTATTCGAAATAATATGTGTTTCTGATTGTAATAATTATTTGGACAGTTAGTAGAGAAAAAGCAAAAATGTTACAACATTCCATAAAAAAACTGATAGATTTTTTTCCATCAGTTTATTATTTTGCAGGCAGGCCTCTTTAGTTTAATCTATCTAAAGCTCTATGCAAGGTTGTCATATCAATAAAACCAAGTTTAGCTCCAATGATAATAATAATGAGGAGAATTAAGGTTAAAAATAAAATGATAAAAATATAAACCGATACATACCATATTACAGTGTTCATGATATTCCCCTTGATTCCAAACTTATTCATAAAATACTTCTGAGATCTTTCAAACCATGTTTTCTTTTTTTCTGTTCGCGGTTTTACTTCTACTCCATTCAGCTCATCTACCAGATACACCACATCATCAATATATCTTCCGTACATATAATAAATCCAGTATTTTATAATAAAACATACCAATAGTAAAGTAATGAGAAAACTTATCCCGAAAATCGCAAGGTTATATTCCATATCAAAATGGAAATTGATTTTAATAAGTGATAAAAGAAAGGCAAGAGGAATATAGGAAATATAGTATGAAATATAAATTTCTTTTGATATTAAAAGCTGGGTTTTAAGATTGAAAAGGTCATAATTGGTATTAATACTGTTTTTTTGCAGCAGTGTATACAATTTAAGGAAACGGGAATAGAAATAACACATAAAAGCAATAGTCAGAATAGTGACAAATGCTGATATGGTTCTGATATTGGAATCTGTAGAAGCAAACGGAAAGCTGGTTAAAAGCAATGGCAAAGTAACAACCATCAGCCAGAATTCAGTTTTCATATTGATTTTCAGCATCTGGAGCGGTGAATGAATCTCACGTTGTTTTTCCAGGGAAATTTCAGGCGGTTCCTGTCCTGTATCTTTGTTCCAAAGTTCTTTAAAGCTGTCTAACTCCATTCTTTTATCTTTTAAATTGAACCTGTTCTCTGTTTGGCAATGATCTCTTTCAATTTGGTCTTCGCTCTTTTGAGCTTTACCCTTGCATTCACTTCTGTAATTCCCAATTGCCGGGCTATTTCCCTACCCGGATAATCTTCCAAAAAGAAAAATATCAGGGCTTTGTCAATAGGATTCAACTGATGAATGGCTTCATACATCAGCTTCATATTCTGGTCATCAATATCATTATAAGGTTCCTGCCTGGCACTTAATCCGTCAATGTCCTGGTTTTTTATAAAACTACGTTTTTTTTCACTTCGCAGAAAAACAATTGCCGTATTAAGCGCAGTTCTGTAAAGCCATGTTGAGAAATCACTCCGCCGTTGAAAATCTCCGTAAGATTTCCATGCCTGGTAAATGATCTCCTGATAGAGGTCACTCTGATCGTCCTGGTTATCCATATACATTTTAGAGATCTTGAAAATAACACCTTTGTGCTTTTCAATTTTCTCTAAAAATTCCTGTTCTGCTGAAGACATGATTTACACACTAATCCTTCAGGTAATATTTTATAAAAACATCACCCTGTTATAACACAAAATACTCTAATTCCAGCCATTAATTTAAAAAATCCTTAAAAAACAAAGAAGTTTATTAAGGATTTTTATTTTATGTTAAATACAGCAAGGGATTAGAACTAGAAAATATAGTCTGTGCTTAAAAAATTGGAATCATGTTCCCTTACAATGGTATTCAGTAATTCTTTATTGGAATCTGTAAGTTTTGCAGCTACCAGTGATCTGATTGAAAATGAACGTAGGGCATCAAAAACAGAAAGTGTACCTTCTGCACTGTCTTTTCTTCCTGTAAATGGAAATACATCCGGACCACGCTGTGCCTGGCAATTGATATTGACACGGCTTACCAGGTTTACAAAAGGATCAATCAATCTTGCTACTTCCTGTGGGTCTTCACTGAAAATACTTACCTGCATTCCGTGGGAAGCATTCACCTGATATTCTATAGGTTCTTCAATATCTTCAAACGGAACTACCGGAATTACCGGACCGAACTGCTCTTCGTGATACAGTTTCATATCACTGTTTACAGGATAAACTACTGCCGGAAAGACAAAAGATTCTTCTGTATAACCACCATCTTTATTTAAAACCGCAGCGCCTTTCTCTATAGCATCATCAATACATTCTTTCAGATAAGGAGGTTTATTCACTTCCGGAAGCGGGGTTACTTTCACCTCTTTTTCCCATGGCAGACCGGCTTTCAGAGCAGAAACAGCTTCACTCAGCTTTGCAGTAAATTCTGCTGCAATTTCTTTCTGCACAAAAATCAGTTTTAAAGCGGTACAACGCTGTCCGTTAAATGAAAGAGCTCCTAAAATACATTCGCTTACAGCCACATCAAGATTAGCATTTTTGGTAACAATAGCTGCATTTTTAGCATCTAAACTTAAAATTGCTCTTAAACGGTTTACTTTAGGATGCAATTTCTTCAATCCATTAGCTACTTTACTGGAACCAATAAACGCAAGTACATTGACTTTACCACTTTCCATAATAGGAGTGATGATTTCAGAACCTTTTCCGTATAAAGTGTTTACTGTTCCTTTCGGAAAGGCTTCCTTAAAAGCATTCAGCAAAGGATAATGTGCTAAGACTCCATGTTTGGGAAGCTTAAACAAGATGGTATTTCCCATAATCAAGGCTGGAATCAGCGTGGTAAAAATCTCATTCAAAGGATAATTAAAAGGCCCCATACTTAAAACCACACCCAACGGTGCTCTTCTGATCTGTGCAATGGTTCCTTCTGCCTGCTGGAAGCGGGAAGACTCTCTGTCCAGATCTTTTAATGCATCAATGGTTTGGTTGATATAATCTACAGTACGATCGAATTCTTTGGTGGAATCTGCCAGTGTTTTCCCAATTTCCCACATCAGCAATTTGATAATCAGATCACGCTGCTGGATCATCAGATACACAAATTTCTGCATACATTTGATTCTTCCTTCTACGGACATTGTTGGCCATTCACCCAAACCATTATCATAAGCCTTTACACATGCCTCAAGAACTTCCATGGCTTCTTCAGGCCCGATATTTGGGATACTGCCCAATAGCTTTCTTTGTAAACCATTTTCTGTAGGGATACAGACTGGGGAATAAATATCCTGGGTTTCTCCTTTCCATTCTACCAGCTCACCATTCAGAAGGTAGACTTTCTGGTGAATTTCGGGTACCTTATATTCTTCGGGGATTTCGTTTTCGCTTTTAAAAATATTGTGAAATAATGCATTGTTTGCTGAACTCATATTTTTAGTATTTAATAATTTGAATCTAATTTTTGATAGAATAAAGGTAGATGTAAAAATTGATTTTAAGAATAATGGTTCAATAGATTTGCTCTATTTAAGAGCTATTTGAATGAAAATTAACCCAGCCAACTGAAAAAAACAATATTTTTGTTTAAAAATAAATTTTCAATGTTTTCAAAAATAGTTTTCAGTACATTATTCTTTTTCTCAGCAATGGGTTTTGCTCAAAAATCTAAAGCCATCAACACTGTTTTGTTAAAAGGAACGCCTGTACGTACTTATTCCAAATTACCGGAGGTAAACAAGCCGGCTCCTAAATTTACCCTTACAGATGTTAATATGAATGACCAGAGCCTGGATGCTTACAAAGGACGATATGTGATCCTTAATATCTTTCCCAGCGTAGATACGGGAGTTTGTTCCGCATCTGTTCATCATTTCAATGAGGAGGCAGGAAACCTTCCCAACACGGTAGTTCTTTGTATTTCCAAAGATTTACCTTTTGCTCAGAAAAGATTCTGTGGAGCTGAAGGAATCAACAATGTGGTGATGCTTTCAGATTTCCGTTCTGATTTTGGTTGGAATTATGGGGTAGAAATGGTAGAATCTTCTATGAAAGGACTTCTCAGCAGAGCTGTTGTGGTGATTGACCCTTCTGGAACCATTATTTATGAAGAGCAGGTACCGGATATCTCTCAGGAACCTAACTATGCTGCGGCTATTGCAGCTGTAAAAAATTAAATTTTACTTTAAAATATTAAAAAATCTCCGGCGATCTTCGATCGCCGGAGATTTTTATTTTTATTATCTGCGTTTCTTTTTCTTCTTAGTTGTAATTACAATTACCCCGTTTTTAGCTTCTTTACCATACTTTTCTACTGCGTCTTTCGCTGAAAGGCTGTTAACAGTTTCAATTGTTTCTGGATTTATTACGCGCAATTCTTCCAAAGAAATCTTTTTACCATCCAGTAAAACCAGTGGTCTGTTTTCCGGAGTTAAGACAGGAGCCCCGATTCTTACAGATGGATTCCTATTAAAACTATCAGTTGAAATTACACTCATGTTGACTCCCGGTACTTTTTCCGGAGGTTGAATTTCTCCGAGCTTTATTTCCTGTGCATTCATTGTAGCAACAAAGCTTCCAAATGTTAACAGTCCCAATGCCAGTTTACTCCCTAATGAAAAGTTCAGGTTTATTCCTAATTGATCTTCCCGAAATCTTCCACAGATATCTTTATTGAAATCAAAAGTATTAATAAGTTCTTCATCTGAAAAACTTGTAAAATCATAAACTGTTTTTGAGCAAACAGAACAGAATTTTCCTTTTTCATCAGTTGTCATATTATTCCAGTTTTCATGACAGGGTTTTGGAATGGTGATTTTCATAGCAGGTCTTTTATGTATAAAGATGCTTTGGGAATGAAAAAGGTTGGAAACGATTTTGGTGTTTTGTACAAATAGCAGATTTCTACTGGAATTAATACGAAGTTTCAAGCTTTATTAAACAATTTAGAAAAGAAAACTGTTCAGTCTGTACGATTAATATTTTCGACTCAGAATCAATCAAAGATTTAATAGATGTATATCCGTTAAGTAAAACCGAATATCTAAAATTTGCAGATCATTTTGTAGCGACTTCTACATTTGATGCCCCCAAATTAATTGCCTTTTATCCTCTTCAGGATTTACAATATAAAGAGTATGGTGGAAAAAATTTTAAAGAGCAAAAGATGAAATAAAGTTTATCATTAATACCTACCACAAAAAATAAATTATTACAAATAATATAAACATAGGTTCGGAATCTAGCGATTCCAATTAAAATGTTAACTTGGCATTATAGAATGCTATCAATGGGATTTGAATATAAATTAAAAGCTAAGTTTACAGACAAACAAACTTCTGAAATTCAGAATTTACTGGGAAATTCTGATCTTTTTGAAAAAAAACATGAATATGCTCATCAGCTGTTCTGGGATTTCAGGTATGCAGAAAATACGGGGAAAATACCTAATATCAGTATTATTTTTGAGAAGGATGGTATTTATATCTGCCAATGGGGTTCTTCTTATGCTTGGACAGATCTTGATGAGTTGAAAAACTACATAGAAAATGAACAAATAGAATACGAGCTTATTGATTACCAAGAATAATAATTATAATAGCCACTAATTCACGAATAAAATCATCCGTGAATTAGTAGCTAAAAAATACTTGCTAAAAATTTTTGATTTTCTTTCACCTTAAAGATTCATGCTTTTGTAATTTTTCAACAAAAGCTAAATTTCCATCAACATTTCCCCATCCTTCAAAACCATATACTCCTGCCCTACTTCCTCAGAAACTCTTTCCAAATCATTCCCATTAAACAATTGCGGGATATAGCATTTCTCATGAGTAAACAATCCATAATGTATTGGCACCAGCTTCTTAGCATGCAAAAGATGAGCTGCGGCAAAGGCCTCTTTTAGATTAAGAGAAGCCGGAACCGGGCTGTATTCCAAACCAATAATCTCAAAATTGACCACCACACCATTCACAGGTAAAAATGCGTAATCTATATCTTTATTTTCTTTTCCAAGCCTCCAGAATTGATTATGCCAGATGGTATCTCCACCATGAAAGATCTTATTGGTTGCATCTTCCACTATCCAGGAAGATTGAATTTCCCCTACTCCATCCATCGCAAATACAGGCTTGAAGGTGATTCCGTTTTCAGTGAAGGTTTCGTCCAGATTCAGAACTACTATTTCAACATTTTCCACATGTTTTCTAACCCATGGTTCCAGCTCTGAATACACAATTAATTTTCCATCCTGTTTCAGACATTTTTTGATAACACCTTTATCAAAATGATCTAAATGTAAATGGGTAAACAGGATATAATCTGCCTTTAAATGATCTGAAAACGTTATCACTTGTTCTACAGCATCTCCTAAAACGGGTTTATAATAGGAGAAATCCTCCACTGCATCTATCAAAATGGTTTTGTTGTTGAAGATCAGCTTTATTCCTGCCCAGTTTAATTTTTGTATTTCCATAATTTCTTTTTTTACAAAGGAAAAGACTTCAGGAGGGCTAGTCAATAAACAAAAGTTAATTAATTAGGGATGGAAGAGTAATGACGGAAGTTCATTATTATCCTATAATTTCTGATAGTTTTTTGAATAATGAAGAATCTAAATCTTTTTTAAGCCCAAAGATTTAAAATATTTTGATGTTATATTCTAAGGAGGCAAAGATGCCGGCAAAGCCGTTGACTAAGCTAATGATAACAGCACGCTTCATCAAATCGATTGAAAATCGATCCACCCTTTGCTCGCTTAAAATAATACGTATTTAAAATTGAAACTTTGCGTTTATAAAAAGCAGAATAATACCGCTCATTAAAATGTGAGAATCAATAGAGAAGTTAATTGCTACCCCGTGATTTCTGATAGTTTTTTGAATTGATGAAGAGTCTAAATCTTTTTTAAATGCAAAGATTTAAAATATTTTGATGTTATATTTAAGGAGGTAAAGATGCCGGCAAAGCCGTTGACTAAGCTAATGATAACAGCACGCTTCATCAAATCGATTGAAAATCGATCCACCCTTCGCTCGCTTAAAATAATACGTATTTAAAATTGAAACTTTGCGTTTATAAAAAGCAGAATAATACCGCTCATTAAAATGTGAGAATCAATAGAGAAGTTAATTGCTACCCCGTAATTACTGATAGTTTTTTGAATTGATGAAGAGTCTAAATCTTTTTTAAACGCAAAGATTTAAAATATTTTGATGTTATATTTAAGGAGGTAAAGATGCCGGCAAAGCCGTTGACTAAGCTAATGATAACAACACGCTTCATCAAATCGATTGAAAATCGATCCACCCTTTGCTCGCTTAAAATAATACGTATTTAAAATTGAAACTTTGCGTTAAAATCATCTCCCACAAATTTCGCAGATTACACAGATACAATGACTGTAACCTTGATATAACTTCCCGCTTTCATCTTCAATCTTCCAGTCCCTAACTAATCCTCTTTCTGATCCTGCTTAAAGAGATCGGAGTAATTCCAATATAGGAAGCCAGATATTTTAAAGGAATATTCTGAATATAATGTGGCTTGTTGGCTAACAGATATTCGTAAAGGTCCTGTGGAGTGTTTTTGAGTAAAAGCATTTCCCTTTTCATAGCAGCATTTAATTTTCTGCTCAGGTAGTAGTTTTGTACAAAGCGGCATTCGGGGTTTACAGTGAACATTTTCTTTACTTCATCCAAAGTAATTTCCCAGGCAAGACCACTGCTGATGG
Organism: Chryseobacterium contaminans; assembly: GCF_001684955.1. Lineage (GTDB taxonomy): Bacteria > Bacteroidota > Bacteroidia > Flavobacteriales > Weeksellaceae > Chryseobacterium > Chryseobacterium contaminans. Next base: position 14,108 of record NZ_MAYF01000046.1, read on the forward strand.
ATTCATAAATTCCTTCAGAACCTTTATTTCCAACGGTAAAAATGTCACCGGGAAAGTAGAATTCTGCACACACTTCAGTTTCTATATCTGAGGTGCTGTTGATATAATATTTACGGACAAGCCCATCTTCAAGAAGATAGGCTTTATGGTCCGAGAATATGTTTTTCTTTGAAAACTCAACCTCAGCAAATTTTCCCCAAACAGGATCACTATCCTCTACATTGAGGTGTGAAAATAGTTTCTTATTAATGCTTGCCAATGCTGAATTCTTTATTGTTTACAGTAAATTTTCATCTACAAGGTTCGGAAGTGTTACCTTTAAGTTAGGTTCAACTTCCATGGCTCTTTTAATGGCGAAAATAGCGCCTTCATTTCTGGCCCAGCTTCTTCTTGAGATTCCATTGTTAACGTCCCAAAAAAGCATAGACTTTAATCTTCTGTCGGCATCTTCACTACCATCCAGCAGCATTCCGAAACCTCCGTTGATAACTTCTCCCCAGCCTACTCCACCACCATTGTGGATAGAAACCCAGGTTGCTCCACGGAAACTGTCACCAATTACGTTATGAATTGCCATATCTGCAGTAAATCTTGAGCCGTCATAGATATTGGAAGTCTCTCTGTAAGGAGAATCTGTTCCAGAAACATCATGATGGTCTCTTCCCAATACTACAGGCCCAATTTCACCATTTTTAATTGCTTTGTTGAAGGCTTCTGCAATTTTCATTCTTCCTTCTGCATCAGCATATAGGATTCTTGCCTGTGAACCTACTACCAGCTTATTTTCCTGTGCTCCTTTGATCCACTGGATATTATCCTTCATCTGCTGTTGGATCTCTTCCGGAGAATTTTTGATCATTTCCTCTAAAACGGCACATGCAATATCATCGGTTTTTTGTAGATCTTCCGGTTTTCCGCTTGTACATACCCAACGGAACGGCCCAAAACCATAATCGAAACACATTGGTCCCATAATATCCTGAACATAACTCGGATATTTAAATTCTCTCCCTAATGTTGGATTTTCTGACATTACATCCGCTCCGGCTCTTGAAGCTTCCAGTAAGAAAGCATTTCCATAATCGAAGAAATAGGTTCCTTTTTCTGTATGTTTATTGATGGCGGCAGCATGTCTTCTTAATGTTTCCTGAACTTTTTCCTTGAATAATTCAGGATCTTCAGCCATCATTCTATTGGATTCTTCAAAACTTTGCCCTACCGGATAATATCCTCCAGCCCAAGGATTGTGAAGAGAAGTCTGGTCTGAACCGATATCAATTCTTAAATTTTCCTGGTCAAATTTTTCCCAAACATCTACAACATTTCCAAGGTAAGCCAAAGAAACTGTTTCTTTATTCTCTTGTGCTTCTCTTACTCTTTTTACCAATGCATCAAGTTCTTCATGAATTTCGTTCACCCATTTCTGATCGTGACGGATTTTGGTAATTTTTGGATTTACTTCAGCACATACTGTAACACAACCGGCAATATTTCCTGCTTTTGGCTGAGCTCCACTCATTCCACCTAATCCGGAAGTTACAAACAGACCTCCTTTAGGATCTTTATTGATCTTTCTGAAAGCATTTAAAGCAGTGATCGTAGTTCCGTGAACAATTCCCTGTGGACCGATGTACATATAACTTCCTGCGGTCATTTGTCCATATTGAGTCACTCCAAGAGCGTTAAATTTCTCCCAATCATCCGGTTTAGAATAATTAGGAATCATCATTCCATTGGTTACTACTACTCTTGGTGCATCTTTATGAGACGGGAATAATCCCATCGGATGTCCTGAATACATCACCAACGTTTGCTCATTGGTCATTTCAGACAGATATTTCATCGTCAACAGATATTGTGCCCAGTTGGAGAACACAGCTCCATTTCCGCCATACGTAATCAATTCATGAGGGTGTTGAGCTACTGCATAATCCAAATTATTCTGGATCATCAGCATAATGGCTTTGGCCTGCTCTGATTTTCCCGGATACTCTTCAATAGATCTTGCTTTCATTTCATAATCCGGACGGAAACGATACATATAAATTCTTCCGTAATCCTCCAATTCCTGTTTAAATTCAGGAATTAATTCTGCATGAAATTGAGGATCGAAATAGCGTAAAGCATTCTTTAATGCCAGTTTTTTTTCTTCTTCTCCTAAAATTTCTTTACGCTTTGGAGCATGGTTAATATTGGTCTCGTATGGTTTTGGTTGTGGCAGCTGATTAGGAATCCCCTGCTGTATCTGTTCTTGAAATGTCATATTGCTATTTAAAGTTCTATGTTTACACAATGTTTGAAGTTTTAAAGATATTCAAATTATGAAATATAGGCAACAAAAGAGCGGAAAAGCAATGTGCATAAAAAGGAATAAAGAAAAAAACTGATTATCAATCCTGTAAAATATAAACAACAGCTATTTTAAATACTATATTTGAATAGGCACACTCATATTCCCCTCCGCTGGAGGGGTGGATTTCAAAATTCAAGGAATTTTGAAAGACGGGGTGGTTAAAATAACACACAAATGAAAGAAATACTAACACACATAAATGGAATTCCCATTCACAAAAATTTTGTAGAAAACCTACCCTACAACCCTCTATTAAAAGTTTTACTAAAAGAAAAACGTAAAGCCCGAATATTGAGTGAAGTAATCTTCTGGAAAAAAGTCCGGGCAAAAAAATTTCATGAAATTGATTTTGACAGACAAAGAATCATTGGGAGTTATATTGTTGATTTCTATGTAAAAACATTAGGCCTTATCGTTGAAATTGATGGTTCAAGCCATGATGAACAACAAGTTTATGATGGCATAAGACAGGAATATCTGGAATCGTTAGGATTATTGGTTTTTAGAATTACTGATTTTGATGTAAAGAATAATCTTTGGATAGTAATGAAAGAGTTGGAAGATTTTATTATTACTCATTATGAAACCACCCCGTCTTCAAAAATTGAATAATTTTTGAATCCACCCCTCCAGCGGAGGGGAGTTTCTTCTTACAAAATAAGCTTTCATCCAATAAATAAAAAACCTTACTGAAATTCAGCAAGGTAATGTATATTTTGGATATTTAAAATCAGGTTAAAACATCATCATTTTCCTCTTCATGATCGTCCTCGTTATCACTGAGGCTCCAATAGTTGTTTTCTTCATCTTCCTCTCCTATTTCTTCCATTTCATCATCATCTTCTGCACCCGGAATATCCAGGCCTTTATCAATTTTGTCATCATCTGTATCCTCATCAAATATAGGGTTCCCATCTCCATCAAGCGAAATATGCTTCTCTCTTTTGAATATATCTTCATTAGGATCATAATCCATACGTTCCAACCTTCTGTTCTGTTCATTAATATTGTTTTCCGGTGCCATGATATTTTGATTTTAAGGGTTACTTTATTGAGATCAAAAATAATTCCAAGTTATAACGAAGAAATAGAATATACTTCAGTATTTGCACAATAAGGCATCTTTTCTCCTTTTGAAAACGCAATAATGTTTTCAGCCGCTAATCTTGCCATCCCGTTTCTGGCTTCTATCGTAGCAGAACCAATATGTGGAAGTACACATACATTCGGTAACTTCAGAAGAGGATTATCTGCAGACATAGGCTCCGGATTCGTTACATCAAGACCTGCCCCCCAGATCTTTCCTTCAGTTAATGCATTGTATAAATCCTTTTCCTGATGAAAGCCACCCCTTGCGGTATTGATAAAAATAGCATTGGGATTCATTTTTTCAAACACCGACTGATTGAAAAGATCCTTATGTTCAGGAGTAAAATTAGCATGAACACTTAATACATCTGAATTTCTTACCAATTCATCAAATGAAACATAAGTTGCCTCCAATTCTCTTTCTGTCTCTTCATTGTGATGACGGTTATGGTAAATGATCTCCATTTCAAAAGCTCTTTTACACTTTTCTGCCATTTGAAAACCAATTCTTCCTAATCCGAAAATACCTAGTGTTTTACCGTAAAGTTCTTGTCCCAACGCATGTAAAGGCTCAAAAGTATCCCAGGCCTCATCTTTTACCTTCTGAAAATTATAGCTTGCCCGTCTTGCAACTGACTGCATCAGTAAAAAAGCAATATCGGAAGTCGCCCTGCTCAGTACATCCGGAGTATTTCCAATGGGAATATGTCTTTGATTGGCTTCTTTTATATCCACATGGTCAAACCCTACAGAATATAAGGCAATGGCTTTTATATTAGGGCATGCCTCAAAAAATAATTTATCATATTTAAAATCACTGCCAATACTCAGTATTACATCTGTATGCTGGCAATACTTCAGCCATTCTTCATAAATAAGGTTTTCATTTTCAGGAAATATAATCTGTAATCCTGCTTCCTGCAACATATTGATTCCGATCTCTGGAATTCTTTTGTTAATAAAGACTTTCATTATTATTTTTTTTGTTTAAATAAAAAACCTCACTTGCAAAAAGTAAGGTTATTAAACTTTAATAGTAAAAATTATTTCTTCTCATCAGAATGGTTCTTATTCTTCTCCCAAGCCTCAGAAGCTATTTCCTGGATTTCTTCCCAAACTTCTTTTGCAGATTTCTGTGCATGAGTCATAAATCCATGTTTTGTTGCTTCCTGATTCTTGCTTTTCATATCGTGAAGGTAATCTTTCACCTGCTGGGAATAGCTTTCTACACTATATCCGGGATTGTTGTGCAGGTTCTTCTGAAGATTACTAAAATCATGTGATGCTTTGAATCTGTTTGTATCCATAATCATAAGATTTAAGTGAGTTGGTTTAGAAAAAGAGTCCAATTTCTGTTCCGAAAAGAACTAAAAATGTATTAAAAAAACACAAAAAAATTTAAATTATATGAACCGGGCAGCTGCAAATGACACAGCATAGAAGTTTCTGAAAAGATTTTATTTTTTCGCCACTAATGCATGAATCTTTATCATTATATCTCTTTTAATCAAATACATAGAATTATAAACTGTGTATATTTTACTCATGCATTCGTAGCTAAAACAACGAACTGGTGTTTGAGACCAGCTCATCTACCAGTTCCGTGGTCCGTATATAATTTTCATTCTATAGCAAGTTGATTATTGGTTGGTGCTTCCCAACATTGGCACAAACTTATACGCTCCAAATTCTTCTTTTTCAAACTCCGTAGGTCCTACTTTTGTGAACCTGTACAACACCTGTTCATCTGTTGGACCTAATGGAATAACCATAATTCCCCCTACCTTCAGCTGTTTCAATAATTCTGTGGGTAAAGTTCCTGCACCACAGGTTACAATAATTTTATCGAAAGGTGCAAAAGTAGGCAGCCCTGCAAAACCGTCTCCAAAACTTTGAAATTTCGGATATAAATGAAGTTCTCTCAGCTTATTTTTAGAAAAGTCAAATAAATCTTTCTGTCTTTCTACGGTATAGACATGAGCTTTCATTGCTATCAGAACAGCAGTCTGATATCCGCATCCGGTCCCGATTTCCAGTACTTTTTCACCTGGTTTTACCTGTAACAGCTCTGATTGTTCCGCTACAGTGGAAGGGTGCGAAATGGTTTGATGCGCCAAGATAGGGAAAGCCCTGTCTTCATAAGCAAAATCTTCAAAAATACTTTCAATGAAAAGGTGTCTCGGAACTTCATTCATTGCCGAAAGTACACTTTCATCCGAAATCCCGATTTTATATCTGAGATATTCTACTAAATTCTTTCTTTTTCCTTTATGTACAAACGAATCCTGCATATGACAAAAGTAAGAAATTAGATTTTAGATTTCAGAAATCGGACAAAAGAATTATCCACAAAAAAGCTGTCAACAATCTGACAGCTTCTTTTTCTATATAATTAATTCCATTTTACAACCTGTGAGGTGACATCTGTATAAGTATTATCTGCGCATCTTTTTCTGACGTAGAACATATAAGAAATACCCTTATTTAAGTTAACAAAAGCAGCATTGTGCCCAGGGAGAACAGCATCTCCATTTCCTGGAGCGGGAGGCGTACCACTTGTTCCTAAATATACTTCATACACTGAAATCCCATCACTTTCCCAGGAAACTGTAGCTGAAAAAGTAGGATCGTAAACGGAAGAAGTTGATGTGGTATAATTAACATATCCTGGCTTTACACAAGCAGTAGTATTTTCAGAAAGAATGGTGATAGGCCCAGCCCAATCGCTCTTACCTTCTGTTGTTCCACAGCTTTTTCTTACATACAGATCATATTTCTTTCCTTTAAATAATGGAAGGCTGTAAGAAGTATTAGTAACTTCTGCCTTGGAACCGGTTCCCAGAGAAAACCCCTGTTCACCATACTGCACCTCAAAATATCCGGTACCCTGAGCAGTATTACTACTCCAGGAAAAAATATTATATAAAGGTTTAAAACTTAAACTTGTTGGAGTCTCACACTTAGATTGTGGTGGCGGATTATTGTGTACTTCAGTAGCGATATTATCCCCTGATCCTGAGCATCCGGCAGCCAATAATCCAGCTACAGACAAAACGAAATATATTTTTTTCATGGTTGAAAATTTTATTGTATGCGAATTTAATATAATTCTTTTAATTGTAAGATCTGCATTTCGCAAATACTTATCAACTCAAAAAATCCAAGTGAAAAGTCATGTATTTTTATACCATACATTCACTATCTTTACAAAAATTTAATACAGCTATGTTAAAAGCAGGTTTGGTAGGTGCCGGACACTTGGGGAAGATCCACTTAAAACTTCTTAATCAGTCAGATCGATATGAATTTATAGGTTTTCACGATAAGGATGCTGAAAACGGGAAAAAATTAGAAGCCGAATTCGGATATAAATATTTTGAAAATTTTGATGAATTGCTTGAGCAGATCGATATGCTGGACATTGTTACTCCTACAATCTATCATTATGATTATGCATTAAAAGCGATCGCAAAAGGGCTTCATTTCTTTATTGAAAAACCGATTACCCAAACACTTGAACAGGCCGAAGAAATTCTTCATTTATGCCGGGAAAAAGGTATTAAAGCACAGGTAGGACATGTTGAAAGGTATAATCCTGCCTTCATAGCCACTAAAGAATACATCAAAAACCCTATGTTTATCGAAATTCACCGACTGGCTGAATTTAATCCTCGCGGGACAGATGTTTCTGTAGTATTGGATTTGATGATTCACGATCTGGATATTTTATTAAGTATTGCTAAATCTAAAGTGAAAAGCATCCATGCAAGTGGTGTTTGTGTTGTAAGTAAAACTCCGGATATTGCCAATGCCAGAATAGAATTTGAAAATGGATGTGTAGCCAACCTTACCACTTCCAGAATTTCTATGAAAGCTATGAGAAAAAGCAGATTCTTCCAGAAAGATGCTTACATTTCTGTAGATTTCCTTGAGAAAAAAGCAGAAGTGATCAGAATGAAAGACGCTCCTGAAAACCCTACTCCATTCGACATGATTATTGAAAATGCTGAAGGAGAGAAAAACCAGATCCTGTTTGAATATCCAAACATTCAGCCTAATAATGCCATTCTTGATGAATTGAACTCTTTTGCTGATGCCATTACCGGTGATAAAAATGTGGAAGTTTCGCTGGAAGACGGAACAGAAGCATTAAAAGTGGCTCTGGAAATCATGAAGCTGATCAGTCAAAAATAAAATATGCTGTTTCTATAAGCGGCAGCCGTAACAATGCTATCTTACGAATCACAAAAGTGGTTATAAGGTAGCATTTTTATTGAGTATTCATATACTTTCCTGGTATAAAATGAATTATTATCAATATAAAGTAGATTTTAAAACAAAAAAACAATATATTTGGGCAACAGTTCAATAAACAATTGAAAAATTTTGTTTTACATATACAATGGATGCCAACCAAAATAAGCAATCTCAATACAGACTCTTATTTTGACTTTACCCTATTTTTATAAATACCTTCTCTATAATTTTAAAACCAAAACAACTATGAAAAGAGCCATTCTATTATCCGTTTTATTATTGTCTCAATTTGGGACATCACAATTATTAAGGACTTCAGGACAAAAAATCGTTAGTGATAAAGGTGAAAACATCCAATTAAGAGGTCTTGGACTAGGGGGATGGATGCTTCAGGAAGGGTATATGCTGAAAACAGCAGATTTTGCCGGGCCTCAGTATAAAATCAAGGAGAAAATAGCAGAACTGATTGGTGAAGACGGGATGCAGGAGTTTTATAAGGCGTATTTAAAGAACGGTATCACCAAACAGGATATTGATTTCCTGGCAAAAGCCGGATTCAATTCTATCAGGCTTCCCATGCATTATAATTTATATACACTTCCTATAGAAAAAGAGCCCGTAAAAGGCAAAGATACGTGGCTGGAAGAAGGTTTTAAAATGACAGACGATCTGTTACAATGGTGTAAAGACAACAAAATTTATCTGATCCTTGATCTTCATGCAGCTCCCGGTGGACAAGGCAATGATGCCAATATTTCTGATAATGATAAGACGAAGCCATCCCTTTGGGAAAGTGAAGAAAACCAAAGAAAGACCATTGCACTTTGGAAAAAACTGGCAGAACGCTATAAAAACGAGCCATGGATTGGCGGCTATGATATCATTAATGAGCCTAACATCAATTTCACTGGAAAAAATCCTAATGGTACAGACGAAATGTCAAATGCACCCCTTTGGAAATTACAGAAAGACATCACTGCTGCTATTCGTGAAGTGGATCAGAAGCACATTATTTTTATTGAAGGAAACGGCTGGGGAAATAATTACAATGGCCTCATACCCATCTGGGACAACAACATGGTTTTCAGCTTTCATAAATACTGGAATGACAATGATGATAAAACCATACAGTTTGCTTTAGATCTAAGAGCTAAACACAATATGCCGATCTGGCTTGGAGAAACCGGTGAAAACTCTAATGTTTGGTTTACTGAACTTATTCAGCTACTGGATAAGCACAATATCGGGTACGCTTTCTGGCCTATGAAAAAGATTGACAATATTGCAGGAATTACCAACGTAAAAACCACTCCTGAATATGAAAAATTATTGAGCTATTGGAAAAACGGAGGTGAAAAGCCTTCAAAAGAATATGCCCAAAAAGCTTTGATGAAAATAGCAGACAATTACAAATTCAGTAATGTGGAAGTTAAAAATGATGTTATTGATGCCATGTTCAGACAGGTAACAGATGGTTCTTCCAAACCGTTTAAGAATCATCAGGCTCCAGGAAGAATATTTGCTTCAGACTATGATTTGGGAAGAATGGGTTCAGCTTATCTGGATAAGGATTTTATCAATCTGTGGGTAAGTGATCCGGCTAAAAGATCAGAATGGAATTCCGGTCAGCAGTTCAGAAATGATGGTGTAGACATCTATTCATGTCATGATACAATAACCAATCAGTATTATGTAGGAAAAACGGAAACCGGAGAATGGCTTCAGTATACGATTAACTCCAAAACAGGCAAAAATTATACATTTGATATCAGATATTCAAGTATTTCTGCTTCAAAAATAAGGCTGGAAGATTCTTCAGGGAAATTATTAGCCAATATTACGTTGCAGGCTACGGGTAAAAATGAGAACTGGGCTACCGTCTCTACGAAAAATATTCCACTTCAGAAGGGAGAAAACAAAATCAGGATCATTTTTGAAAATGATGGTGTCAATCTGAATTATTTTGAAATAAAATAATCATCATTAAAAAAAGTCCAATGATTATCTGATGTGAATTATGTAAGCAATCAAAACCAGAGCTAATAAGGTTGTAGAACAGCTTCCAAAGGGAATTTTGACAACCATAAATGAGATATTCCGGTATAAAAGGTAACATTCTTATCATTGCAGAAAAATGATATGGAAATTATTATTCCAAAGTACAACACTATGCCATTGCTGTGTATATAAGCTATTTCCAAGAATCTGAAGTAGAAAACCAAAAATAATTTCCAATATTTCCAAAGCAGTCTGGGATAATTTTAATAAATAAAATATTAAGCTTAATTTTAACGCAGAGAATCGCATGGGTTCTCTGCGTTCATCATTATGAAAAAAATACTATTAGCAGCTGCTCTGTTTTGTTCTACATTCTTCTTCTCACAGAAGAATCAAAACTATTTAAAGATCAGCTATAGCAGTGTATGCTGTGGACCGGCTTCCGAAAAACCTGTCATCAGTTACCTGAAAGAATTTAAAAGAAAAAACCAGATAAGAAGCCTGGAAATCCTGATGCAAAAAGGCATGGGCCGAGAAGGTGAATTTGAATTGTATGTAGGCACTGATTTTCTGACCATCAACCAAAGAAAACGACTTGTACGCGGACTTATGGCATCCATTTCCAATCAGAATAATAACAAAAAGTCTCAAAATATCGGAAATATCAACTTTGACCCTGCAGATATTGCTCATCAGGAGGATCTTATGAATGTAAAAAATTTAACTATCTATAAAAAATAAAGGAAAAAATGATCAAAAACATTGTAGTTATCGGCGCAGGAACCATGGGGAATGGGATTGCACATACTTTCGCACAAAGCGGTTTTAAAGTAAATCTTGTAGATGTATCTCAGGAAGCTTTAGACAGAGGATTGAAAACCATTACTACTAACCTTGACAGAATCATCGCAAAGGGAAACCTTACAGAAGAACAAAAGGCTGAAACTCTAGGGAATATTACTACTTTTACAGCCCTTAATGATGCTGTAGGTACGGCTGACCTTATCGTAGAAGCGGCTACTGAAAATCTTGATCTTAAATTAAAGATCTTCGGCCAGATGGATGAATTGGCTCCTGCCGATTGTATCCTTGCCACTAACACTTCTTCTATTTCTATCACGAAAATTGCTGCTGCTACCAAAAGAGCTGATAAAGTGATCGGGATGCATTTCATGAACCCGGTTCCTATTATGAAGCTGGTAGAAATTATCAAAGGGTATTCTACTTCTAAAGAGACTTTTGATGCTATTTATGAAATGAGCAAAACATTAGGAAAAGTTCCTGTAGAAGTGAACGATTATCCAGGATTTGTGGCTAACAGAATATTAATGCCAATGATTAACGAATCAATTGAGACTCTTTACAATGGTGTTGCCGGAGTAGAGGAAATTGATACGGTAATGAAATTAGGAATGGCTCACCCGATGGGTCCTCTTCAGCTAGCAGACTTCATTGGTCTTGATGTATGTCTTGCCATTCTTAACGTTATGTATGACGGATTCAAAAACCCTAAATATGCACCGAACCCATTGCTTGTAAACATGGTAACGGCTGGAAAACTGGGAGTAAAATCCGGAGAAGGTTTCTATGATTATTCTGAAAGCAAAAAAGCTGAAAAAGTTTCAAAAATGTTTTTAAAATAATCTTCAAAATGATGAGTTGTGCGTTATAAGTTATAAATTTGGGGCTTCAACTTCTATTGATACTAAATAACTACAGCTTTGATGAAAATTAAAGAAAAAAACATACAAATATTATTGGTCATCATTACTTTAATGATGACCATTTTTCGTTTTTTACTCAATGAAAAAGGAAGAATAAATCCGGACTCAATCCGCTATATGAGATTTGCTCACGGATTACCTGTTATTGACAATACAACAACACCTCTAGGCTATCCTGCAGCCATAAAATTCTTTACCTACTTTGGTTTTGATGAATTCTGGAGCAGTAAATTAATAGGTATTCTCGGTTGTTTGTTTATTATTTTATTTGCGTGGAGCAAGAAATTCTATTTCAGAGAATCTATTATTGTATGCAGTTTATTCAGTATCCTTTCCCTTTTCTCTTTTACCCTGAGCGAAGCTCTTATTTTACCGTTTGTATTTCTTTTCCTATATACAGCAGCTCTTGCTATTGACCGGAAAATTGAAGGCTGGAAAGCCGTTTTCTACCTTTCTTTATCTTTAATTATACTCTATAATATAAGATATAGTGCGCTTTTTATCATTGGAGGAACAGGTTTATACGGACTTATTTTCTGGAAAAGAAAATATGGACCTTCTTTTATCATTTCGGCAGCCATAGGAATGATCTTCATTGTTTTGTATAAGTTTTTATTCATTGATTATTTTAACAAAGACTATGTAAAGGATTTCCTGGAAATTGGGCTGCACCCCACGTCTCAATTATTGGTAGAGTTATTCCAGGGACTTTGTACAACATTTAATCCTTTTATTCATATGGCCAATCCTGCAGGAGGTATTATCAACTATGGGATTTATGGAATCGGACTTTTGAATATTCTCTTCATGGTTTTCCTTTTTGTAAGACAAAAACTTTCAAATACTGAGTTCTTTTGTGTTTTCATAGGAGTATCAGGAATTATTTTTTCTTATTTCATTCAGTATTTTTATTCTCTAACGCCTATGGATTACAGATTGATAGCACCGTTCAGTTTTCCTTTATGGTTAGTTTATTTTAAAAAGCTTTTTGAACTCTTTGATACTAAAGTTTATATCATCAGCGTTTTAAGCCTGATGTCCGGGATGCTGTTCACGTGGCTTTCAAAAGGAAATTATCTCGAAAACAGAAAAGCTATTACAGAATATCTAAAATCGGAAAATCTGGATAAAGTCCCTCTGAAATTTTTTATTATTGAAGAAAAGAATCTGGAAAAAGTACAAGTAGCAGAGTTAATAAGTACCGTAAATCCTCAGGTTACCATCACAATTAAGCCTCAGGATACTCTACAAAAAACAACATTAACGCGCTATAAAGTTTTACAAAAAGTTAAGATCGACAAGAATAAATATCAATAATTTTATTATCTTTGAGAAAGTTAAAACATTAAAAAAATGAAATTACCAAAGTTTTTATTAGCAGATAATTCGGAATTTCCTGAAGATCTATTCGTAGTTCACACAGAATATCCAAGATTTATCCTAAACGTTGAGGAAGAGGAAGTTGAGTGGTTAGATGATCTTGAAGGAGATGATGAAGAAACTATGGCAGATGAAGCTACAAAAGTAGTGGAAGCAGCTTTCAAATGGTGCGATGAAGAGTTGGCTAAGTACGACGAAGAAGAGGAAGATTAATAACATCTAAATCATAAAAAAGGAACTCAAATTGAGTTCCTTTTTCTTTTTATTCTGATTTATTGAATTTCAATAATAAAAGATTGTCTTTATAAAGCTCCAGGGTATTTCCTGAAATTACATATTTGTTAGCTTTTCCCATCATATCCATAAAGTTCTGCTCTACTCCGATATTGTTACACATCATTTTTGTAGAACCCATCTGACCGGCAGAAAAACCTCCTGTAGAAGGATCTATGGTAGCCGTTCCGAAGTAGTTGTTGCAACCTGCATTTCCATTAATTTTTTCTCCTTCGATATTTAAGGTAGGGATTTTACCTTTTACATTTTCAGCCAATGTCCATTTTGTATTGGCAAGAGCCGGCTGAGCTTTTCCTACTTTAGAAGCAGACGGGCTTGTCATGGTTCCACATGATGCCAATACTGCTGCTGTACATATACTTAAAAAAAGATTTTTCATTTTTTACTATTTGAATTAACCCAAATTTACGGATTTTAAATTATTTAAACGGGCTGCAGTCAATTTTATTATTCTTTAACAGTTGATATTTTGGTTTGTTTTAAACACGAGGATCACAAATGATTTCACAAATACCACAACTGTCATTGCGAGCGAAGCGAAGCAATCTCACCTTTGAAATGTAACCTGGCAGATTAGAAAGTTGGAAATCTTTGCGTTGTTCTAACCTAAAAAGCTCTCGCAGATTTTGCAGATGACGCAGATTTCTTAAAGCACAATAAGCTCTAACATATCTTTGTCATTCCGGAGGAATCTAAATTTCAATTTACCTATCAAATTTGTTGAGACTCCTACGGAGTGACAAACTTGTGGTAATACTTTCTTATTCATTTCAATCATTGAATCCCTATTAAAAACAAAAAACGGACTGTAAAAAGTCCGTTTCTGTATATTTCTGTAATCTTATAAATTAAGATCTCAATTCTGCGTTGAATTCTTTCTGGAAAGATTTAATTAAAGAATCCATTACTTCTGTGATTTCTTTTTCTTCCAGCGTTTTTTCCTCGTTTAACAGCTCAAAGCTCATTGCGTAAGACTTCTTACCTTCAGGAAGATTTTTCCCTTCATACACATCGAATAAATTGATGCTCTTAATAAACGGAGATTTATTCTTCTTAGCTGTCTGGTATAGCTCCTGATAGTTAATATTCTTATCAATCAATAAAGCTAAGTCTCTTCTGATTTTGTTGAATTTCGGGATGTCTTTAAACTTCAATTCGTTTTTAGAACGTAATTCCTGAGCCAGTTCAAGTTCTATTTCAGCATAGAAACAATCCTGATCGATATCAAAATCTTTCAATAATGCAGGAGCCACTTTCCCGATTCTTACCAATACCTTTCCATCTGCTTCATAAGCTAATGCATCAGAGAATCTTTCGTCAGATAAAGCTACTTCTTTATAGTTTACTGCTAATCTTTCCAATAAAACTTTCACATAGGCCTTAAGGTTGTAGAAGCTTACTGCAGATTTCGGCTGCAACCAGTTCTCTGCAACATCTCTTCCGGAAACAATAATCGCTAATTGCTTTCTTTCTTCGTATTTATCTCTTTTATGATAGATCTTTCCTAATTCGAAGAACTTAATATCCTGATTCTTTCTGTTGATATTGTAAACCGTATTCTGAAGAAGTCCTTCCAATAAAGACTTTCTCATGAATGCAAGATCACCACTTAATGGATTCAATAGTTTTACTGCATCCGTTTCATCTTTTACAGAAGTTAATGAGTTGTTCATTACTTCATGGAAACCAAGACTCTGTAAAGCTCTTGCCCAACTGTTTTCTAATTCATCCTGATCGTTTGCGCTCAGTTTTACCGGTGTAAACGAAATCTTTTGCGGAGCATCAATTTTATTGTATCCGTAGATTCTTAAAATCTCTTCGATAACATCGATTTCTCTTGTTACATCTGCTCTGTAAGCAGGAACAGAGATTTCAAAACCATTAGGAATTTCGTTTAATACCTGAATTTCCAATGCTTTCAGGATCTCTTTTACTTTTTCTCTGTGAATTTTTGTTCCTAAAATCTGTTCAATCTTAGAGAATCTTAAGATCACATAGCTATCTTCTATTTTCTTAGGATATTCTTCTAAAAGCTCCCCTACCAGTTTTCCTTCTGCTATTTCCTGAATCATTTTAATAGCGTGAGTAATAGCTGTTCTTGTAAGGTTCGGGTCTACTCCTCTTTCAAATCTGAAAGAAGCATCTGTATTCAAACTGTGAACCTTAGCCCCTTTTCTTACTGCCACAGGGTTGAAGTAAGCACTTTCAAGGAATATCGTTTTAGTAGTTTCAGACACTCCTGAATTTTCACCACCAAAAACTCCGGCAATACACATTGGCGTGTCTTTACCATCTTTAATCATGATCTCAGTACCATTCAGGGTTCTTTCTACTCCATCTAAAGTAGTGAACTTTGTTCCCGGTTTTACAACCCCTACTTTCACTTTTTTATCTGCAATCTTATCTGCATCAAATGCGTGAAGCGGCTGACCATATCCGTGAAGAATATAGTTGGTAATATCTACAATATTGTTAATCGGGCTTAATCCGATGGCTTTTAATCTGTCTTTTAACCAGCTTGGAGATTCTGCCACTTTTACATCTTCAATCACTGCACCAATATACCTTGGACAAAGCTCTGCATCTTCAATTTCAAGCTTGAAATCGTGAGAACCTTCACTATTTAAAGGTTCAGAAGCTACTTTATTAAACTGAGACTTCTGTTGGTTGGTAGAAAGAAAAGCGTGTAAATCTCTTGCCACACCATAGTGAGACATGGCATCGGTTCTGTTTGGCGTTAAACCAATTTCAATAACCTCGTCATTCGTCAGCTCAAAATAGTCTGCAAAGTTTTTCCCTACTTCATACTTGGTTTCGTCTAGCACCATAATTCCGCCGTGATCTTCGCTAAGACCTAATTCATCTTCTGCACAGATCATTCCCTGAGAAACTTCACCTCTGATTTTTGCTTCTTTAATTTCAAAAAAGTTTCCGGTTTTATCATAGATTTTTGTTCCGACAACGGCTACAGGCACAGTTTGTCCTGCTTCTACATTGGGAGCACCACAAACGATATTCAGTACTTTCCCGTTTCCTACGTCTACTGTTGTCTTCTTCAGTTTATCAGCATTCGGATGCTTTTCGCAGGTTAACACTTTCCCTACAACAATTCCTTCCAGACTGCCTTTTACACTTTCGAATTTATCTATCCCTTCAACTTCAAGACCTATGTCTGTTAGGAATTCACCGATTCTTTCAGTTTTCAATTCCGTTTTTACAAAGTCTTTCAGCCAGTTGTTTGATATTTTCATTTGCTTATCTATCTACTTGTTTAATTCGTCAAACGAAACATGAGGTTTCATCTGCTCTATTTTTGAAACTTTTATTTGAAATTCCGTTCAATGAATGAGTCGGATTTTCGCGGTACAAATGTCGTGTTTTTTTAAGAAATACAGAAATTTCAGAGCGATTTTAAGAGAATTAATTTTCATTTTTCTCTCTCCGGAAGACCAAACAAATCAATCTATACAGTGCTTTTCTGTAAAATCTCCAGAGACCGCTTAAGGAAATAAATTATATTATTATTTTTTGTAAATGCAATGTGTGCTAGACTTACATTATACAATACATTTTTTGCATCCCAAAGAAGAGTTTCATTATTGATTATACAACCCACCTAATCCCTCTTTAATAAAACTTAACCTATCTTAAAATCTTTGTTTTTTAGTGATTTAATCCGATTAAACACCATTCGGAAATAAGAAAAGCCGGATTACTCCGGCTTTTTTGTATTTGTTTCTTAATATTACAACCCGATTACCGGCATTGATAACATTAAAATGTTTTCGTTTTCTTCAAGGCCATCAAGTGGTTCAATAATTCCCGGTCTGTTTGGCTGAGACATTTTCATGGTAATATCATCAGAACCTAAGATTGTTAACATTTCTGTTAAGAATTTAGAGCTGAATCCGATATTGATATCTTCTCCGTTGTAATCACAAGGGATCTGCATATCTGCTTTGTTTGCATATTCAGTATCTTCTGCATGAAGGTGAAGAATATTTCCTGAAAGCTTGAATCTTACCTGGTTGGTAGATTTGTTAGACATGATAGATGCTCTCTTGATTGCTCCTAATAAAAGGTTTCTGTTGATGGTTAATACATTCGGGTTTTCTTTAGGGATTACCGCTGTATAGTTTGGATATTTACCATCAATCAGTCTACAGATCCAGATATGTTTACCAAAAGTAAATTTAGCCATGTTCTCGTTGAAGTCGATTTTAACGTCATCATTAGAACTTGCCAGAATATTTTTGAAGATATTCAAAGGTTTTTTAGGCATGATAAACTCCATTGGCTCAGCATTCATCAGATCTGCTCTTTTGTAAACAACAAGCCTGTGAGAGTCTGTAGAAACGAAATTGGTTTCGTTCTCTCCAAACTGGAATAATACTCCTGTCATTACCGGACGAAGTGAATCGTTACTGGTGGCAAATAATGTATTGGTTAAAGCTTCAGACAAAACTCCAGCCGGCATTACTACGCTTTGAGAGGCGTCAAATTCCGGTAATTCAGGATAGTCATCAGCGTTATCTAATGCTACTGCGAAATTATCTTTTTCATCTAAAATCTCAAGCTGGCTTCCAGTTCCTTCTGCATTGTCCTTTACAACAAATGTTAAAGGCTGTTCTCCATACGTCTTGATAAAATCCTGAAAAATTTTAGCAGGAACAGCAAATTTACCTGAATCATCAGACTTTACTTCCAGGGAAGTTACAAGAGTTGTCTCGCCGTCAGATGCTGTAATGGTAACATTATTTCCGTCTAATTCAAAAAGATAGTTTTCTAAAATCGGTCTCGATTGAGAGCTTGATATTACGCCACTTACAGTTTGCAACGCCTTCTGCAGTTCACCACTTGAAATAATAAATTTCATAGATTTATAAAATAAGTTTCTACAAATATAATAAATACATACAACAAAGAAAAGAATAATCCTGACGAGTTTTTAACAAAGATCGTCAATGGGGTTTCAGACCGGATATTACGTTCTGGTTTCCATAGCGGTATATTTTTGTATAAAAATATCACCTCTGAATATATTTTAATCTTATAATCCAAATATAACAGATTACCGGCAACAATCAAAATACAAAAGCTATCTTTGTTGAAAAAAATAAAGAATCCATGCAAAAACCTCCTCTTCATAAAAGTTTTCTGAATGCTTTCCGGGGTGTTTTTGCGATGATAAAAACGGAAAGAAATTTTCAGATCGAGCTTCTGGCTTTTTTCATTAATCTGTTTCTGATCTTTTACCTAAAACTTACTTCTACAGACGCGGCTCTTATTTTTTTGGCTTCTGCAGCTGTTTTAAGTGCAGAAATTTTTAATACAGCCATAGAAAAGATATGTGACATCATTCAACCGGATTTTGATAAAAGAATTGGCTTTATTAAAGATATTGCAGCTGGAGCTGTAGTACTTATTGCCGGGGTTTCTGTGATTATTGGGATTCTGGTGTATTGGAAGTATTTTTTTTAACCACCCCGTCAAATCTATGATTTGACACCCCTCCGGAGGAGGGGAATATCACGTCTTCAACTCAATATTTTGTTAAATTAGGTGGTTTTATTTTTTTAAGCTTTTAATTTACAGCAATTAAGATATCTACTTCTGCATCAGAAGGGTTTTGTGCTTTTTCTCCATACATTTCAAAATCTGCGGTGAAAGTTCTTCCAAGATCCATATTCCAGATTTTAAACCATTCGTTGATGACCAAGCCTTCTGCCAAATTTCCCTTTGCTGTAAATTTTACATAATCTCCACCCTCAAAAGATTTCCCAATCATTCCCTCCGGAATATGATCAAGATTTTCTACTTTGCATCCTAATAGTGTAGTGTATGGCTTTGTATGATCTTTTTCATACTCTGTATAAACCGAATAAATGGTATTATCTATTTTATTGGGGATATTTTCCAACACATTTTCCTGCATAAATTTTTCCCATAATACCGGAATATCCTTTGCTGCCTGCTCATTTTCATTGGTTGTTCTTACCGCAATTCCGATTACTTTAAAAGGTTCAATTTTTACGTTATTCATTTCTTGATTTTTTGTTGTAGGTCAAAGATAGAAAGGAGTTGTGACAACTGTTTGTCAGGAGAAACTTTTTTCATGATTGATAGATGATGTTTACAGGCTCGTTTTTATGTTTTGGCTAAAGTTATGGTTTGATGATGATATTGTTTTTAAAGCAAAAACGTTTCTGAAAGTTAAAATACTTTTCAGAAACGTTCTGTTCATTAGATTTTTGCTATCTTATAATGGGCAATAAGCATCCCATGCTTCACCTGTCATACACCCATCATATTTTGGGCAATAGTAATAATAGGGTGAAGTGCTGCAGTTTCCATTTTCATCTTTAGGATAGATAATTCTTGGTGGATTTGCTCCTCCTCCTTTTACAGCTTTTAACTCCTGTCTTTTAATTCTTTTTAAATTTTTCATAGTAATTTTATTTTTGCAGCTTAAAACTACTAAATAAAATTCACTCTGCATAGATAAATTCAAGCATACTTATGTTCCTACATAAATAAACCCTTTGTTTCCGGATTTAAAAACAGTTTCTATCCTTTTATAATCATCCACCTCATATTCGTCTGCCTGAAGGATTTCTGCTTCTGTTACTTCAAATAACATTCCTTCTATTTCATCATCAACGTTTCCAGAGAACTCCAGAACGGGATGATATTTTTGCCCGCTCTTTCTTAGAACCTCAGGATCAGTAATTTCAAGCATATTTAGTTTGTATCCTGATAAAAAGTCTTTTTCACCCTGTAATATACGTCCGAATGTTTCGAGTTGAACCTGCTCTTTCTGTAAGGTTCCGTAAGAGAATAAATAAGGCATTATAAATATTTTTCAATGATTGGAATTGCAATTTCGGCCATCATTCCATAGCCTTTCTCGTTAGGATGAACTCCGTCTGCGGAAAGCAGGATCTCTTTATCTTCTAATAGCGCAGAATGAAAATCAATATATCCCAAAGAGTAATCTGCCGCAATACCCTTAAGAATATCATTATAAGCAATCACTTCTTCATTTGATCTTAATTTTCCTGAACTAACCACTACTCCATCTATATGTTTAGCAATAGGAAGAATACTTACTAAGTAAATATCATTAGAATATTGCTGAGCCTGTTGAACGGCCCTGATCATATTCTCTTTAAATTTTTCACGATTTACAACCTGCACTCCTTCTTTGATGGCAAGATCATTAGCTCCATAACTGATGAAAACCAGATTTCCATCTGCTGAATTTCTTGCGCTTAACTCTACAGGCATTCGTCTCAATAAGCCTTCTGTTGTTTCGCCACCGATGCCTAAATTGAATAGAATCAATTCATCACCATTTCCTTCATGGAACTTTTGCAAGGCGTATCTCTTTAAAATATCTACCCAGCCTCCAAAAACGCCGTCATATTCTCCATACGTTATGCTGTCTCCAAAGAACAGTCCATACACTATTTTCTTCATTCAATTAATTTTTTGTTTTTTGATTTCTGCTGCTTATTTAAAGCTTGTCAAATATTTTTCAAAGTAAGATAAAAATCTGCTGAATCTGTTTAATCTGCGAGAAATTTTAAATATAAATTATATTGAAAATATTATTTTGAACCATTAAGATCATTTAAGGAGCTAAGAAAAGTTAAGGGAATAGCTAAAGCTATTTATTAAGTGGTTTCCTAAAATTCATCTTTGATGAACCTTAAATTATCTTAAAGTCTTATTTTTATTAATGGTTGAAATATATTTCAGACGCAAAGCTCTTATTATGATTCTGTTGATTTTAGGGAGCTAAGAGGAATCAACAAGTTGATTGGATGAAGCTGAATGGAAAGCTTTGAAAACAAATAGACCATTAAAAGCTTTTAAGTTTAAGAAAAGATAAGGATATAACTGAAGCAAATATTAAGCAACCTCCTAAATTCATCTTGGATGAAGCTTAACTTATCTTAAAATTTTCATTTTTCTTAATGGTTTAAATATTTTTTTGACGCAAAGTTCTTATTATAATTCTGTAAATTTTAGGGAGCCAAGAAAGAATCAACAAGTTGATTGATGAAGCTGGGTGGAAAGCTTTGAAAACAAATAAATATTATTATTGTGAATTTTCCACTCATTACTCATTACTCATTACTCATTACTCATTACTCATTACTCATTACTCATCAACCTAAGGTCAGGGTAATATTCTTGTGTGATCTGATAATTTCTACCAGGATTTCGAACAGTGTTTGTCCTTTCCCTTCATTCAAATCATTCAGTTTTTGTTGGATAAGTTTTGTGTTGAAAGGTTTTCCCTGTCTGATTTTGTTTTGGTAGAATTCCTGGGTTATTTTGAGTCCCAAATCTTCTTTTGATTTTTGTGATTCTTTCCAAACGATTTCAACGTCTTCTTTGTTTTCAAAAACTCCGAAGCCACCGTAAAGAATATCATCAAACCCATCTAAGGTTCCTACTTTCCAATCCGTGTCTTTCATCAACACATTGGAAACTTCTTCATAGAAACCGTCTAAAGACGAAAAATGACCGCCATGGATGACGATCATTTTTCTTGTTTTATTATTTGAAATATTCAACACCGTTTTTGAATATGTTGTGATAATTCGCGGTTGGTATGTTTTTCATGAGACCTTCCGTAAATCTTTCAGGGTGGCCCATTCTTCCGTAGATTTTTCCACATGGGCTGGTAACTCCTTCAATTCCGAATAATGAATTGTTCGGGTTAAACGGCATTCCGTGGGCAATGTTTCCATCGAAATCGATGTATTGCGTTGCGATCTGTCCGTTTTCATACAACTTCTTGATTTCTTCTTCTGAAGCCATGAAACGTCCTTCCCCGTGAGAAATCGGAATGGTGAAAGTTTGGCCTTTCATTCCTTTTAACCATGGACTTTCATCATTGACTACTTTTACAGTAACCATCTGAGAGATATGTCTTCTGATTGCATTGTGAGCTAATGTTGGAGAGTTTTCATCCAGATCTTTGATTCTTCCGTAAGGTAGTAATCCGGATTTAACCAAAGCCTGAAATCCGTTACAGATCCCGATAATCATACCGTCTCTGTCTAATAATTCGTGAACTGCATTTCTCATCTTTTCGTTCTTTAAAACGTTGACAATGAATTTTGCAGAACCATCCGGCTCATCACCTGCTGAGAAACCTCCTGAGAAAGCTAAGATCTGAGATGTTCTGATCTCTTCTACCCAAGCATCAATACTTTCATCCAACAATTGGTGACTGATATTGATTAAAGGTAAGCTGCTTACTACAGCTCCTTCTTTCTGGAATGCGTTTAAGGTATCATACTCACAGTTGGTTCCTGGGAATACCGGAGCAAATACTTTAGGCTGTGCAATTCCGTGTTTTTTGATGATAATATTTCTTGGGTTGATAGAGTTTGATTTTTCATCAATTTCAACCGTTATTTTCTCTTTTTCTACTGTTGGGAAAAGATTTTCGAAAGTGCCTGTGTAAGCAGATTCGAGATTTAAAATTTGGAATTTGGAATTGTTGATGGTCAAAACTTCATCCTCAACTACTTTTCCAATCAATTGAAGATTTACAGAGCTTAACTCCTCTTTAGCTTCGATGATTAAGCTACCGATATTTTTAGCTAATAAAGTATTTTCATCAGCGTTAATTTCAGCGCCCAATCTGTTTCCGAAACTCATTTTTGCCAATGCTACCGCTACACCACCGTCTTTTACTGTTTTTACAGAAACTATTTTTCCTGATTTGATGTTTTCAAAGATGAATTCGTAAACGTCTTTTAAAGCATTATAGTTTGGAAGACCATTTTCCTGAGCGATGTGGTTGAAGAAATATATTTTGTTTCCAGCCGCTTTAAATTCCGGAGAAATGATATTTTGTTTGTCTCCGTTTGCACATGCAAAAGAAATTAATGTTGGGGGTACATTCAGATCCTGATACGTTCCACTCATGGAATCTTTACCACCGATAGCAGCTAAACCAAGGTTGATCTGCGCATCATAAGCTCCTAAAAGAGAAGCTAATGGTTTACCCCATTTTTCAGGAGCCTGACCAAGCTTTTCAAAATATTCCTGGAAGCTTAATCTGATGTTTTTATAGTCACCACCCATGGCAACAATCTTCGCAACACTTTCTACCACTGCGTAAGATGCTCCCAATAATGAGTTTTGTTTTGAGATTTCAGCATCGAATCCCCAGCTTGCCAAGGAAACAGTTTTGATATCTTTTGCTCCTAAGATCGGCAGTGTCTGCACACTTCCTTCCATTAGGGTTTGCTGGTATTTTCCACCTAAAGGCATCGCAACAGTTGTTCCTCCTACGGAAGAGTCAAACATTTCCAATAGTCCTTTTTGGGAAGCTACGTTTTTATCTTTTAAGGTATTCAGGAAGTTTTCTTCGTTGAAAGCCTTGGTTTCTGCTTTTACTTCTTCAAGGTGGTTGATTTTTACCTCCTGAGATTTTGAACATCCGTTGGTATCAAGGAATGCTCTTGAAAGGTCAACAATTTTGTCTCCTTTCCAGAACATCTGCATTCTTCCTGAATCTGTTACTTTTGCTACTTCTACGGCTACAATATTTTCAGCTTCACAGAATTTGATGAATTTTTCTTTGTCTTTCGGATCTACCACAACGGCCATTCTTTCCTGAGATTCGGAGATAGCCAGTTCTGTTCCGTTTAATCCTTCGTATTTTAATGGTAATACATCTAGATTTACCTCCAAAGAGTCTGCAATTTCACCAATCGCTACGGAAACACCTCCTGCACCGAAATCGTTAGACTTCTTGATTAATTTTGTCAGTTCAGGGTTTCTGAATAATCTCTGGATCTTACGTTCTTCAACGGCGTTACCTTTCTGAACTTCAGAACTCATAGTGTGGATAGAAGTTTCGTCCTGTTCTTTTGAACTTCCGCTTGCTCCTCCTACTCCATCACGGCCTGTTGCACCTCCTAAAATAATGATAGAATCTCCGTTAGCTGGTTTTTCACGTCTTACCCAGTCTACAGGAACGGCTCCGGTAACGAAACCTACTTCCATTCTTTTGGCTTTGTACCCTTCATCATAGATTTCAGAAACCATGGTAGTAGCAAGACCAATCTGGTTACCGTAAGATGAATAACCGTTTGCAGCCTGTTTAGTAATTGTTTTTTGAGGTAATTTCCCTGGTAATGTTTTGTCTACAGATTCTAAAACGTCAGCAGCCCCTGTTAATCTCATCGCCTGGAATACGAAAGATCTTCCGGATAAAGGATCTCTGATGGCTCCTCCCAAACAAGTGGATGCTCCTCCGAAAGGTTCAATTTCCGTTGGGTGGTTGTGCGTTTCGTTTTTGAATAATAAATACCAAGGTTCTTTCTTCCCATCGTATTCTGCTTCGATCTGGATGGTACATGCGTTGATCTCATCAGAAATCACAAGGTTGTCCAGGTTTCCGGTTTTATGGAAATATTTACCACAAACTGTTGCTAAATCCATTAAGGAAATAGGTTTCAGCTCACGGCCTAAGAATTTTCTTTTTTCGATATAGTCATTGAAAATAGTATCCAATGTCTGTTTGAATTTTCCTTCAAACTGAATGTCTGACAATTCTGTTTCGAAAGTCGTGTGACGACAGTGATCGCTCCAGTACGTGTCTAATACTTTCAGTTCGGTTTCTGTAGGGTTCCTTTCTTCTGTTTTAAAGTATTCCTGAATAAATTTCAGGTCATCTAATCCTAATGCAAAACCGTGATTGTTATAGAAACTTTCCAGCTCAGCATCGTTGAAATTGATGAAGTTTTCGTGGATGATTACTTTTGAAGGGGTTTCATCAGCAGGAATATCCAGTACAGACAGGTCTTTTTCCTGAGATTCTACTTTGTTGATCAAAAGGTCTTTGATTTTCACCAAATCAGCTTCTGATACTCCTACAAACTCGATTAGTTTTCCACTTCTTACTTTTGACTTTTCATTTTCTGTTAATAAAGCGATACACTGTTGTGCGGAATCTGCTCTCTGATCGTACTGACCAGGCAGGAACTCCATTCCGAAGTGGATGCTCTTTGCAGGGTTTTCTGTATGTAAAATATCAGTTACAGGATCTACAAAAGTGTTGTTGACTACTTTCTCGAATTCCCCATCGTTCAAATTGAAGATGTCATACACATTGTAGACTTTCACACTTTGAATTGCCGGAACAACTGCTTTTACTTCATCAAAAATTTTTGGACTTTCAACATCGAAAATTCCTCTTTTTTCTACGAAAATTCTTTTGTTATTAGACATTAGATGTCAGATTTTAATATTAGATTTATTTTTCTTTTTACTTTTCTGAGTTCAGAGTACCATTGTCAGATTATTAATTTCTTTTCCATCCACATTGGCTGCTCTTTTTAGTGGTATTCATCACCCTACATTATGGAGTACAAATTTACTCTTTTTACTTTCTCTCACCACAATCTTTTTCTTATAATACCAATGCCAGATTATTATCTTTGGTACCGTCATTATTGGATGTCCTTTTGGAAGCTCCAATCCATTCTTCTTTATTTAATACCAATCTGAAGGAATAAGTTTTTCCTTTTTCAAAACGAGATGCCGGAACCTCCAATTCGTAGTGGTTCCTATCCTTTTTCACCATCTGATATTCTTTATTTTCAGCATCCCAATCATTGAAACTTCCTGCTACAGAGACTGTATGAAGAAGACTGGCATCCAAGTTTACAGGATGTGTATAGGAGAAAATCACTTTATCTCCTTTTACCGTATATCCGTATACCTGCTTTTTGTCTGAGGTTGAAATAAGATCTTCCACTAAACTGCTGGTTCCGTTATAAAGTATCCCAAATGTATCGGCCCCGGTGACATTTACAATAATGCAGACTCCCAGATTCAATTCAGGAAATACAGTAAACAAGCTATTTATTCCGTAAGAACCACCATGTTTATATCCTCTTTTCCCGAATTCGGTAATCAAGTATTTGTCCCAGAAATATCCGGTCCAGGCTTCTTTACTATTGTTGACATTTCTTTGCGATTCCTGTACTACTTTATTTTTTGGATCTAATTCTTCTTTTAAGAATTTCATCATATCTTCCATGGTAGATTCGGTTTTAGAGCCTCCTGCTCCCCATAAAAGACTTGTTGAAATTGGCATCAGCCGGCCGTTTTCATAATATCCATTGGCCTGAGCTTCATTTTTATCAAGTTCCAGTTTGGTATGATTCATTCCGGCTTTTGAGAAAATATTTTCTTTCAAAAGAGTTTCATAACTTTTCCCATAAATATTTTCCAGCATAAAACCTGTCATTTCAAGGCTTAAATTGCTGTACTGATATTTTGTACCTGGTT
Organism: Chryseobacterium contaminans; assembly: GCF_001684955.1. Classification (GTDB taxonomy): domain Bacteria; phylum Bacteroidota; class Bacteroidia; order Flavobacteriales; family Weeksellaceae; genus Chryseobacterium; species Chryseobacterium contaminans. The sequence continues at coordinate 40,532 of NZ_MAYF01000046.1, forward strand.
TCGCATCTAGTTTTACAGCAGTCAGATCTTTTTTAAAGTCTTCTTTTGTATATCCATTGTTGAGCTTCTCATAAAGAAAAGGGGTCTCATCGTTCATATTTTTTCTGAGCTCATCATCAATAGGAAGGTTTCTAGGCAGAGCAGTTTCATAAGAAATCAAGTTTCGAACTTTTATAGGAGTTCCGTCATATTCTAAGTTGGGATAAGAACCTTTCAGATATTTTCTTACATCATCATCAAGGTTTACTTTCCCTTCCAGAACAGCCTGAGCCAGCAATTGCCCTGTAAAAAGCTTAGTAATAGAAGCTATGGCGAAATAAGTATTATCGTTTGCTTTATTGCCTTTTCCTTTGTCTATTTCTCCAAAGTGTTTGGTATAGATTTTTCCATCTTTGATAAGTCCGACAGACACAGAGTATGCTTTGGACTCTCCCGCTACTTTCTGCGCCGCTGCATCTATGATTGAGTACACTTTTTTATCACTTTGCGCATTGTTTTTTACAAATGCCAAGGCAAAAATAAATACAAGGATATTTTTTCTCATTAAGTTTAATCTGGTTATTTTTTGAATTTATTCGGGTTATCAGGGTGTTCTTTTTGATATTGTTCCGCTTCTTTTATTTCATCTCTCAGCCAATCTTCAAAAGGGACTTTTTGCTCATTATATGATTCTATTGCATAAACGGTCTTAGCATCTTGTGAAACCAGGAATTTAAAGCGATAAAGCATTCCCAAATCATACTTTGTATAATCATAAGTGTTTACCTGATAATAAGGAAAATTTTCTTTTGGCCTTTCTACAATTTCAAAATACAATCTCTTTTCTTTTTCAGGGATTTTATTGTATAGGTTTACATAATAAAGATCCGACAACAGCTTATTTTGTTGATCAAAAAACTGAAGAATATTTTTCTCTTTTTCGTTGTATTGAAATGGGTATGGATAATATTTTCCAACGATTTTCACGTCCTTATCAGAATATTGAGTAAGTGGCTGAACGGTTTCTCCTTTGGTATTCATCATTCCCCATTTTCCGCCCACTATTCTCTTGTGCTCGTCATCTGTTTTTTCCCAATCACAGCCATCACAAAATGAAGCGTATCCATAATTGAAATAATCTACAAAATCATGTTTAGGTTCAATGATCACTTTTCCGTTTCTATCGGCAAAACCTATCTTTCCTTTTTTGACAAAGCGTCTCAATCCTTCTACAAAATAATCAGGGCCATTATCATACATAAAAGGCTGATATAAAAAATTACCTTTTCTGTCATAGACATATCCCCATGCATTTTTTTCCTGATTCTCTCCTGTTTTGTTTCCATCAAAGAGAATGGTTTCTCCCTCTACCCAATCACCATCTTTAAGGTCTGAATATATTTTGAATTGCGCAGGAATAATGATGTCTCCTTTTTGGTTTTTTACGCCTACTAAATTGTCTTTGGAAGTAAAATACTTCAAAACCTCTTTCTCCTGGGAAAAAGCAAGCATGGGAATCATTGCAATGAATAAAAGGGCTTTGTTCATGGTTGGGTTTAAAATAAAAAATGCAGCCCAAAAGGCTGCATATTGTTTTATACTTTAAGATCAGCTTCTAATCCTATTAAGTCTTTATTCTGGTCTATAATCGGCTGCACTTCGTTCTTGACAAATTCTTCTGTCTGAATTGGTGCGAACCCTATAAAGTTCTTCGGATCTAAAACTTCTTTTAATTTCGATTTATCTAATTTTAAAGAATCATCATTCAGGATTCTTTCAATCAGGTCATTTTCTTTTCCTTCTTCCTTCACTTTCTTGGAAGCTTCCATAGAATGAACTCTGATTACTTCATGAATTTCCTGACGGTCACCACCTGCTTTCACTTCTTCCATGATGATATATTCTGTTGCCATGAAAGGAAGCTCTTCTTCAATGTGCTTGTTGATTCTGTTCGGATATACTACAATTCCGTTCAGGATGTTGTTCCAGATTAATAGGATTGCATCAACAGCTAAGAATGCCTGAGGAATGGTTAATCTCTTGTTGGCAGAGTCATCTAATGTTCTTTCAAACCATTGTGTAGAGGCTACCATTGCAGAACTTGTTGTAAGAGACATTACATATTTTGCCAATGCCCCGATTCTTTCGCTTCTCATTGGATTACGTTTGTAAGCCATTGCAGATGAACCGATCTGGTTTTTCTCGAATGGTTCTTCAATTTCCTTAAGGTTTTGAAGTAAACGTAAATCGTTGGTGAATTTGTGAGCAGATTGAGCGATATTTCCTAATAATGCTACAACTTTAGCATCAATTTTTCTATCGTAAGTCTGTCCTGAAACACCGAAAACTTTTTCGAATCCGAATCTTTTTGAAAGTTCTTTATCTAAGTGTTTTACTTTTGAATAATCTCCGTTGAACAGTTCAAGGAAACTTGCAGCCGTTCCTGTAGTTCCTTTTACTCCTCTGAAACGTAGGGTTTCAAGGAAGAAATCTAATTCTTCAATATCAAGGACCAAGCTCTGTAACCAAAGGGTAGCTCTTTTTCCTACGGTTGTTAACTGTGCCGGTTGGAAGTGAGTAAATCCTAATGTTGGAAGGTCTTTGTACTGAATCGCAAAGTCTGCTAAGTTTTTCATTACGTTCACCAACTTTTTCTTCAGGATTAAAAGTCCGTCACGTATCTGAATTAAGTCTGTGTTATCTCCTACAAAAGCTGAAGTAGCTCCCAAGTGAATAATTCCTTTTGCTGAAGGCGCTACATCACCATACGTGTGAACGTGGGCCATTACATCATGTCGGAATTTTTTTTCGTATTCTGCTGCCTTATCGAAATCGATATTTTCAGCATTAGCCTTTAATTCAGCGATCTGTTCGTCTGTAATTTCAAGCCCTAAGTCTTTTTCGATCTCTGCTAAAGCGATCCAAAGTTTTCTCCAGGTACGGAATTTGTTATTATGTGAGAAGTTAAACAACATTTCTTCACTGGAATAGCGCTCTTCCAATGGATTTTTGTAGGAATTCATTCGTTCTTTTACTTTTTAGATGTACAAAAATACGGTTTTTCAGTGAGAGATGAAAATCTTGGTTTTATGATTTTTGTGGTGATGGGATATGGAGATTTTTGAATATTTATTATGAATAGACTTAACTTTTTATAGACTCTTCCCGGAAGATTATTGGAAAATATAAACGCAATGAAAACCTACCCTCTATTGAGATGGTAGCTAAAATGGCTAAAGCTTTTGAAGTAACCGTAGATTTTTTAATAGAGGGAAGGGAAAACGCTGCATTCGATAAAGAGATCATAGAATGTATTAACGATATTCAAAAAATGGATCCTGATACCAGAAGTATTCTCTTTAATGTTATTGATACCTATATCCAAAACTTTAAAACTAAACAGGCTTTTAGATAAACAAATTCCAATAAGATATACTAACACTAAAAAAATATTACTGTACTATGAAAAAGTATACTTTAATATTAATTCCTTTGCTTTTTATAGGGTGTAATTTTAATAAAACCTATCGTAACAGAGAAGAAGACAAGCAAGAAGCTGAAAAAATAACCGAAAAATTCTATTCTTTGATAAAAAATAATAATAGAAAAGAGGCACTTAAATTATTTGGAGAGAAGTTTAAACTAACCCGTAAGGATCAGTTAAATAAGATGTTGAATGAAATAAACTCAAGTTGTGGTAGTAAAATCTCAGATACGAAGTTAACAACATGGGAAACATTTGTTTCTATCGGAACAAATCCAAAATCAGAATATGTATTATTATATAAAATAAATAGAAATATAAAAAATACACAAGAAAAAATTACTTTAGAAAAAAATAACGATAGTATTAAAATTGTAGGATACGATGTCAGTTTAGCAGAATAAAGAAATCCGTCTCGGTTGTGAGACGGATTTTTCTTATTTAATTTAATATTTGTTTTTTTTTCTGTTGAATTAAGTTATTGTACTTGTACTGATAAACTTAGGCATTATAGTTTACCAACCGTCATTATATTCCTCTTTCATCTTAGTACATTTTTTTAAAACTATTCTTTTCTGTGGATTATTATATGGAGCAGGTGGTAAAATTTTAAACTTTTCGTTCCTAGTCTTATTTTCAATATTTATCATACAATTATTCTCAATATTTTTAAAAAAGAAATAAAGTGTATAATTATTATAGACAGAAAACCCTTTCAAGTTCTCTACCTCCTTAGGCGTATCACTAGCCAAAAGAATATCCATATGATTCTCATTTTGATCTTTTAAATAAATAAGAATTGATTTTTTAGATTTTTTATCATGTCCATTCTTTTCTAGCTTTTTTATAAAATCATTCAGTTCTCTTTCTAAAGGTTCTTTAATTGTAATAAGATTTAGTTTTACTCCAGAGTCTGTTTGAGATATTTCATTCTTATTTTTTAGTATTTCTTTTTTTTGCAACGATGAATCACAAGCCAGATAAATAAATGAAAGAAAAATTAAAATATAGGATTTCATAGTTTTTTGATTTTTTTCATTACTTGATCATTATATTGAACAGTTGATTTTACCTTTGTACCATAAATATTAAAATATTGAGGTAATCCCGCACCATTACTTTCTTTTAAATATTTATAGTATTGTCTATCTCCAGTATAATCATTTGGAGTACCATCTGAGTTGTAACCTGATGGTTTAAATTCTTTTAAATCTGTTGCATTGGGATGAGAATGCCAGCTATCCAATATTTTTAAATCTTTTCCTTTTCCATAGAATGAATAGTTAAACCAAGCTTGAGCAGTATCTACATTGGATTCATGATTCGTGGATATTATAGAAGCTTTCCCTTCCTTAAATTGATATTCATTTAAACCAAACTCAACATTGGTGTTTCTAGCCATAAATTTAAATATAGTTTGAGCGTCTTTTTTATTTGATTCAATAAAGAATGTTGCTGTCCCGCCATACATCTTATTTTCTCCTTCAACCTTTTTATCAATAAGATCCTTATTAACAACTAAAGCTTCTGATGAATCGGAATTATAAATCGTATGAGTTCCATTTATTTCATCACTATTTGTTTTTCTAATTAAGTTAAGAGAACCATCTTTATTTAATCTAAAATCATCTTTAGGCGCCATACCATCCGGATCAATAAATCTTAACGGATTATTAAATGTATAATTATAGGGACTATGTCTTGTCATTTTTTCTGCTAATGGATCAACAACTCCCCATCTTCCAATATCCGGCATATACATTCTCGCTCCATAATCATACATCCCGGTCTCTTGCAATTCTTTCCCGTTGTACTTATAGTTGTATAGCTCCGCTCAACTTTCCAGGATTTGCCTACTTCAGTTTTCCTCGCGCGAGGCTTTACACTGTGATCGTCTGCTCTTGCTCGCTTACGTAAATATAATTTTTCTTTTTCAATTGAAAAAAATAAGAATGACATTTTCAGGATAGACCTATACCTTTAACTTGGTTTTCAACTAAAATAAAAAGTAACAGTATTGACAAAAGAACAGAAGAGCATTAAAATAGTGCTGTGGTTTAAGAAAATATAAGTAATTCAGGTAAAAATAATTTTGCTGGTTAGTGGATTTATTTTTTATTTGTCACATGGAAAATATAATTACCATTTTAGTACTGCTTTTCCTTGTGATTTTAGCGATGACAGCCTTTGTTATTGTTGCTAAAAATACAGGAAAAGTAAAAAAGTGATTACAAACCCGGTTGTAACCACTTTCTTTCAATTTTATTTACAATAGTCCACCCCGCCAGGTGGGCTATTATTTTACAAATATATACTTTTTTGGATATGTTTTGTGGTTCCGGTGGTATTGTTGTCGCTGTTGTTGTAGATGTGGACTTGTCGGTAAAATAACGATGGCAAAAGCCTTGGCTTTATCCACAAATCCACATCCTTTAACATACTTCCAGTTCAACGGCGATTCAGAGCGGGGGCGCATTTTTCTTTATTTCGGGTGGTTGCAGCTTGGGCAAAAAGGTATTTTTCGATGCTGGTTTTGGGTTGGGAAGATTCGGGGGTGTTGGAAGCGGAGTTGCTCTGCACGAAGCATAGGAAAGCATTTTACATAATCTCAAATTATAGGTGCCGATGGTTTTGCCAGGAACGAAGCTTGCGGAGCGGAAGGCAACGTTTAGGTGCTGCTGCGCGTATAATTTTATTATGTAATTTGCTGTGGCATTAAAGCTTAGGGAAGTTTAGGCAAGCGTTGGAGAAAAATGTCTTTTTCTGGTGGCGGGCGGGATATTTAATTCAAAATGCAAGTGGTGGTATTTTATTTCTTATATTTGAGTTATGGATTTTTGGACAACAATTGGTATCGTTTCTTCAGTTTTAGGGATTTTTTCTTTCCTAAAAAATGATACCGTTTCCTTAGTTTCATTTCTTAAAAAAGTATTATTTGTCTTTTTCTTAGGACAAAATTCTCTTTAAAAAAAAATCTAATTTGTTCCCATTCATCATCATAAATCCTTACATCACCGCTTTCTTTACGGCTGTAATTGGATACATCCGTGGAGATAATCTTGGACATATATTCCTGGGTATAGCCCCGCTGTTTTCGCAAACTCTTTAGCTTTTCCATCATGATTTTTTATTCATTACTACAAATATAAAAAATTCAAACCTTTTATTCTGTCTTCAAATATAAAACCCTCGCAAAATACGAGGGCCTTGTTTATAACTATACATTAATGTGTAAGTTGTATGCAATCAGGAGAAGGATTAGAAAATGTAATATCTTCGTATGAATTCGAGAATTTTAATTTTTTATTCATTAAAATTGATTTCATGCATCCTGAAATTGGAATAGGTGATAAAAAAGTTATTTCATCTCTTTTATTTAAAACAATATGCCAATTTTCAAAATCGTCATTAATCGTTGTTTTCTTTTGATTAAAATTTTCATATGTTACTTTTTTAAACATTTTCTCTATGCTTTTACATTCATTATCAGGTAATATAAGTTTATATCCTTCGAATATATAAACATCCTTATATTGAATACCTTCCATAAATTCAGGTTTAAAAAAAGCAATATCAATTGAATATTCACTTTTCTCTTTTATTTGGTCGTGAAAGGTTACTGCTAATATTTCATTCTTATTATCAATTTTTCTTTTTTTAGAAATATATTCTATATATCCTTTGATAATATTATGCAAATCTTGCTTCTTAATAGCACTTTTATTAAATGTAAAAAAGAAAATAAGAATGATTAAAAGTATTTTTTTCATAGATTTAAGTTAAATTATTTTTTCTTTCCTGTATATACCGCCTGGTTGTAATCATATTTCACATAGCCCCCATTTGCTCCATTATTTCTTAACCATGTATTATACACATACTTAGATATTGCATTATTACTTTTTGAACGCCTTTTATCTCCTGCATCTTTATATGCTGTACCAAATGTTGGATTTCCCTTGTTCCAATTTCCTTCACTAAATCCAGATGGATTATATTCAAATCCAGGATGTGAATGAACAGCTTCAGAATATACACCATCTTTAGTTATATGCGTTGTACCAGAACCCATACTCAGATTATTATTTGCTAATACATCAGCAGCACTTGCATGTTTAGTAGGATCATAGTTTGTACTTATTACATTTGTAGAAAATCCATCAGAAAAATCAAATCTATCCTGTCCAAATTCTACAGAAGTATTATCAGCTATAAATTCAAAAACTTGTGTCGCTGTGTCATAATCATTGACTTGAAAATAACCAAAATTAGATCCTGTTCCTGCAATTTCGATTTTTTGATTTTTTAGCTCTCCTATCTGAGAGTCTCCTGTAGGATTTGATTCTGTCACATTGGTACGGGCTACTTGTATAGACTTAGATTCATCTTCATTGGTAACAGTATCATAGGTATTATTGTCTTTTGTCCTTTCTATATTACCATTATTAAAAATCTTGATTTTATCTTCTGCTTGCATCCCATCTGGATCAATAAATCTGATTGGGTTATTGTAGGCATAGGTATAAGGACTCCAACGACGAGAAGTTTCCGCTAAAGGATCAACTACACCCCATCTACCAATATCTGCCATGTATAGCCTTGCCCCATAATCATACATACCAGTCTCCTGCAATTCCTTACCGTTGTACTTGTATTGATAAAAACCCTCAAACTTTTATGAGGGTTTATAATTTTTATTCTAAGTTATCTAAAATCAAAAACTTTCCAGTATTATCATCATATAATATATAATTTTGTTCTTTATAAAAAATATATAGAATTGAATATAATTCTTCTTTTGTATATTTTGAAGCTGAAACAATATATATATTTTTATAATTACTTTCTAATTGTAACTTTTTTACCTTATCATTAAAAGATAGATCTTCTAATTCTTGTAAGCTATTATCTTTTTTATAGTTTTTAGTAAAATACAATAATTCCTTTTCTTTGTTTGAGAGATTATTCAAGTTCTTAAGTAAACTATTTAAATCATTGTATCTAAATGATTTTTTTTGGTCATTATAAAAACTTTTTAAAATATTATATTTGACCATTGAAATGCTATCATCTTTTAAACTAAACAAAATAGCTGACTGTAATTCTTGTTCCTTTTCTATTTTTTCAAAATAAACATTTTTTTCCTTATTATTTTTGCACGAAATAAAAAGACTTATTGAGAAAATTATTAATGAGAGAAAATTAAAATTTCTATTTTTTTTCATCTAAAGGTTTTGTATTATTAAAATCAACTTTAACATTATCGTAGTATAAACGGGGTTCAGTTCCTTCAATTTTACGGTATTTATTTTCCATAATTACGCTTCTTGTTTCTGCTGGAGAAACAGCACCATCAACTTTACTTTCCCCCTTCATGTATCCTTGGTCAAAATCATATGAATGTTTTAATTCGTGCACAATTGTTGCTCCGTCTGAATTAGTTGTTTTCTCGCTTGCTAGATAACTTGCATCTGCTTTTTTGTTTCCTTGGTCCAAATCTAAAAAAACACCTGTACTAACTCCTTTTCCTAATTGATAAGCTTTATAAGCATCATCACTTGAGATTAACGTTTGGCTGCTTCCAACTTGTGACTCTTGGATAACGTGTTTCTGATCGCTCTTTTCCAAAGTTGAGATCATCCTTTTTAGATAAACATCATTTGATGAATTTATTTTATCAAAAGTGGATTGAATCTTATCTAAAGTCTTATTACCCCCAGTATAAACTTTATTTGTTGAAGTGTTATAAAATTTACCATTTCGGTATTTATAATCAACATTACTATTACCTGAGTTTTTCATCCTAAAAATTATGTCCATAGGAGCTCTTCCGTCTGGGTCAATATTGCGAATAGGATTATCAAAAGTATAATTGTAAGGACTATGTCTTCTCATCTTTTCCGCCAGCGGATCTACAACTCCCCATCTTCCTAAATCCGGCATATAAAATCTTGCGCCATAATCATACATTCCGGTCTCTTGCAACTCCTTGCCATTGTACTTATAGCTATATAACCCTCCAAAATTAGAGAGGCTAAGCATTCCTGAAATATGGCTTAATCCAAATGGGTAATAGTTATTGGTATCTGTAACTTTAAGAGCACCTGTGCTGTCTTTTGCAAAACTTACCCTAGCATTGCCTAAATGATCTTTATACTGGTAAATATAACGGTTTTCTGTGAAACTGTAAAGCCTTCAATCAAGCTTCCAGGTTGGAGTTTTTTCAAGATCAGAAGACTGTCCTTCGTGGACTAGCCTATCTTTACTTATCTGCTACGAAGTTACAAACTTCGCAGGGCGGGGATAAATAGAGTTATCTATGATTAAAAAGTTTTACGGTTGTATTTTTGAAACCATCGATGCTTTCATTAAAACTGCTAAACTTAAAAATATTACGGCTTTGTAAAACAAAGAGGCCGTCTCACAGCTTGTGAAAACGACCTCTTTTTGTGAAATTTTCATGTATTCCTGTACGAGAAAGCTTTTCGTTTAAACGATTCTCAACCACATCATCTAGTTGTGATACACTTTCTTTATCTGCTCAAAGTCGGGAGACTTTGCGCAGCGGGAATTTTCTTTTCATTTAGAATGATACAAACATGTTGATTATATATTGCTAACTATATCATGGTAGACTTCAATGCCAGGAAAGATTTCATGAATTTCGCCTATATCTGAACAGGCAGACTCAAGGTAATCATCATCAATCATCCTAAATATAACGCTGCTTATTGTCTCTTTTTTCAAATCTCTCACAATAATCATATCTGTTGACCAGAAATATAATTCCTTGCCCTTTTCAATTAGATTATTGATATTCAAAATTGTGAAAAAAGTTGTAAAAAACACACGTCCAGTAGGAAGAATAATATTTAAGTCAATATTATCATTATAATAATCATTAACATTATACCCACTTGGAAATACTACTTTAAAATCTTTCATAAATTATTTATCTTTTAAAAGGTGGTTAATTACTTGTTGCTGATTACCTTTATGAGAATATCCTACTATTTCTACACCATTAGAGCTATTTCTAAAATATACTCTTGCGCCTCCTCTAGATCTTGCCTCAAAAACATTTTTACCAATATTTTTAGTTCCAATACCAGGATTTATATTACCTAATTTTAATTGTTCTATTAAAGCGTTAGCTTCTTTACGTAACAAATCATTTCCTTTAAATGTTTCTTGTGCTAATTTTAATATTTTAGCATCCTTTTTCACAACTGAGCTTATTGTAACTTCTTCAGCTTCATTTACCAAATTTTGCAACGCTTTAACATTTCCATGCTTTAACTGCAAGCCAATTGCTGCCAATTGAACAACTTGAATGGCCTCCTGATCTTCAGGGTCTTGATAATCAACCACTGCATCAAGAGTAGCCCCCCCTGCAGAAGCTACAAGATTGCTTCCACCCATTAGGAAAGTTCCCATAGTAAAAGCTAGGTTTCTTTCAAATTTCTCTGTAGCAAGAGCTGCTTTACTATTTCTGATACCAAAAGCTAATCTATCCTGAGAACCATGATAAGCATTTAAGCTTTGGATTCCCATAAATGATAGCTTAGAATCACTTACATTTTTTGTCAGCTTAACTTCTCCAATTTCAATAGGATTATTAGGAGTAGAACCTTTTTTGGGTGGATCTTCCTCTCCAATCATTCCGGTTGGATCATTAAATCTTATAGGATTTCCATAAACATATGAATACGGGCTATAAGCAAACTGTAACTCGCTCAAAGGGTCATGTACCCCCCATCTACCGATATCCGGCATATACATTCTTGCGCCATAATCATACATTCCGGTCTCTTGCAACTCCTTGCCATTGTACTTGTAGCTATATAACCCTCCAAAATTAGAGAGGCTAAGCATTCCTGAAATATGGCTTAATCCAAATGGGTAATAGTTATTGGTATCTGTAACTTTAAGAGCACCTGTGCTGTCTTTTGCAAAACTTACCCTAGCATTGCCTAAATGATCTTTATACTGGTAAATATAACGGTTTTCTGTGAAACTGTAAAAACCTTCTGCTGTAGGTACAAAATCTAATTTCCATGTTGGGGGTTCTCCCAGGTCAGGAAAGGTTTTTCCTAAATTTCCATAGGCCTGTTCTTCTAAAGCAGTCTCTGTACGACAGGTTATACATATTCCGCCACCTTCTTTATAAAAATACTGAAATCCATCAAGATAATCGGTCATAGATGTTCTTGTATTACCTCTCGCAGGCCTGGTTGAATAAATTTTTCTCAACTTAACTCCATCTGCACGATATAAATATTCCATATTAGCAGTAGACAGCTGACCAACAACAATAGGGTCCGGATGGCTTATTGCAAATGTATTGGGAAGATTAAGATAATTATAGGTAATGGTGCTGATCCCTTTATCCTTCATGGTGGTCATATTTCCATTCAAATCATAATCAATCAAATTTCCGCCTCCCTCATAGCCTGCTTCATTCTGCGTAGCATCTGTGATCGTCTGTAACCTGTTGCCCTGATACCCATAAGTAAGATTGTCTACCAGCAATGCCGTGTTTGAATCGTTTTTACCTGTTCTCCAAAGACGGGTAATATTTCCATTCAAATCATAGTTCAGCTCTTCGTTAAAGAATGATTTATCAGGTAATGTTGTATAAGGCTCACGGTACACTCCGGATTTTAAACGGTTTAATTTGTCATATGCATAATGGTAAACTTTATAGACATCATCGTCGGATGTCTTCCAATGGGCCTCTGCAATGTTTCCTCCAAATTGGGGAGCGGAGGTGGTAGGAATAGCCGGGTCCTGATATTTCAATGCATATCCAAATAATTTTCCATTTAAATTGGAAGGATCATTGATCATCGTTAACCAGCCTCTGATATTATACCGATAATCTATTGTTTGTAAAGGATTAGCGATATCTACCCCGCCTACTTTTTTAGTTTCCAGCTGGGAAAGTTCATTGTATTTATTCTGGGTAAGGACTTCTGTTGGATTACTGTCTACCTGATGTTTGTGTACAAGAAGCCTGTTCTGATGGTCATATTCAAAGTTTTCCGTGATAACTCTTTCTGTATCTGTTTCTAACCTTTTATGTCTGGTGATAACAGTTTGAGCTACTCCTGCAAAATCCAGCCTGGATTCTGTCTTTGTATAACCTCCTAAATGGTTAATAGAATGAGTCCCTACTACTCTTCCTTTGGTATCATAATAAGTGTAATTCTTTGTCCAGTTATCATCTTCGATATTCTTTATTAGGCTCATCACTGGAAGACTTTTGGTGCTTCTTCCTTCTGAGGATACTGTTTCTTTTAACGTCTCGGCTCCCTGAATAACGGTGGGAAATGGAGGATTAAAGCTATAGGAAGGGTAAGTATCATAATAATTGACACTCAATATGGTAGGAATTTCTCCAATGAAATAATTATCTGTATAGTACACCGTTATTCCGTTTCGGGTAAATCCCTGTCCATTTCTGTCTTCAGCAATCAAAGCATTATTGATCTCATTTTGTCTGTTTGCTCTTTCGCCTCCTGTCAGAAATCCTGTATAAGCAATTCTTCCCAGTTTATCATATTTGGTAATAAGCCATTTATTGGCAGCCCTTAGATTGGCATCCTGAGAGAGAATTAACCTGTCTGATCTGTCATACACCATATATTCCCAGCCTTTGCCAGGAACTTTCTTTTCTACCAATCGGTTTTTCCCGTCATATTTATACTGGTAACAAAGGGTATCTAATGTGGTTTGATCGATGGCTGGCAAAACAGAGGCTAAAGGGGGAATGACATAAGCAAGTTGGTCATAATCATTATAAACATAGTAGGTATCAGCGTTTTCAGTTGCGCTTACTATTTTTCTCACTAATAAAACCTGTCCTTTTCCATTTTTAAATTCAATGGTTTTGTTACCATCTTCATCAGTAACGGTATTTTTATACAGCTGCCCGCCTCCGTAGGTTCCTGATAAAGTAATGCTAGATTCAAAGGTGGAGTAATTAAAAGTTGCTGTATACTTTTTTACTTCACCATCTGTATTGGCTTCATAATCAAATTTTATGGGTTTATTGCTCCAGTCATTACCTACCTGGATTTGTTGCTGTATCCTATCTAAGGGAGAGTTTTCCAATGCTTTCTCCGAGTAAATCTTTTCTCCTCCATACACAGAGGAAGCATTCCCAAGAGGAGAGGTATATATAGCCCCGCTTTGGGTTCCTGATTGTGGAATGGGAAGATAGTCTTTAACCTGTCTTCCAAACTGGTCGTATTCAATAGGGGTAACCACATCTTTTCCTCCGGGAGAAGCTTTTATACCAACCACTTGCTTTAGCCTTCCAAGTCCGTCAAAATACTGAACGGTTTCTGAGATTTTTGTTGGGGTTGTTCCATTGTAATCCAGATAAGTCCTGGATTGAATATAGTTTTCTCCCGGAGTAGCCTGGGCATGGACGGAATGGCCCATCAGCAGCATACCTATGGGAATGAGTATTTTTTTCATCGTTGTTAGTTTTTGTAATGGTAGTTAAATTCTTTTAATAATTTTCCGGTGTTGTTTTGCTCTCTGACTTCTTTTAATCTTCCCGCATCATCATAAAGATAAACTTCCCTGATGCCAGATGGCGGGGTAATACTTCTCACTCCGATTAATGGATCATAGGTGTAGGTAGTGATCTGATAGCCGGATAAAGCTGAATTGTTCTTAAACCCATCCAATGTATTAAGCATCCGTTCTTCCGAAGCAATTGTACCTTGCGAACCATCTGTTTGGGATGCGATTACAATACTATCAATAAGTGACTGATTAATATCAGATAGTTTTGCCCCAACTATTTTGGCTATAGGAAGTGTATTCTCATATCCCCAGATAATAACGGTGGAAACTCTGTCTTTGGTGGTATACTGCACAATATTTCCCTTAGAATCATATTTTTCATAGTTTACTTCATTAGAGGTTACCGTAAGATTCTGGAGATCGTAAGATACAATAGAGGTTGAAAGTACTAAGTTCCCTGTTTGTGAAGTTGGAAGGGTGGTAGGATAAATTGTTTCAGATTTAGACAACATTTTAGTGCTATTCCCTTCTGTCTTTGTAACAGCTGTTTCTAAAGGGATCCCCACCATATTTTTACTGATTAACAAGGGATTGTTTTTTTCATAAGCATAAGCATAATTGGTAAATAAATTAGATAAATCAGGAAAAATAGTCTTTTGGCTGGTCAGTTGAGTATGCTTCGGATTATTATAAAAATATTGTGTTTCGGTTTTTACAGGAGTTCCATTCAGATAATCTGTAGTTTTCCTGGATTTCAAAAAGGTAAAGTAAGAAAAGTTTTCATATTGAACAATAGACAGATTATTAACAATACCTGAGTGAGGAAAGCTTGTTCCAATCGGTTTACCATAACATTCATCATAAACAGTTCTCTCAACATTCACAGCTCCCTCAGCGATACACTTGTTATTGTAGAATGTATGGAAATGACCGGCTGTACAGTCGGTTTCCGTATATTTAAAATTTATATTATCAGCTGTACATACCCTTGTAGGATCTGGGATATAGGTCAATAAATCATAATCAGTCCTTATTCGAAGGCCGCGTACTGAATATTTACGACTCTCATCCTGCTCATAATGATTTTCTATTTTCTTTCCAAGACTATTATTTTTGTCAAAATATGAAACAGCAAGTTCCTTTCCATTATTCCATCCAAAGTTTGTCCATGGTGCACTTTTAATATCTACTCCTTGCATAATTTTCCCATAATTGTCTTGCCCGGTTGAAAATTCATGCAATGTATATCCGCCGTCTGTACCTATAGATTCTATAACAGATTTATAAAAGAAGGCAGGATGCGAAGGATAAAGAGGATTAAGGTTATCTGATGAAATATTGATGTAAGGAAACTCATCAAAAGCTGAATTGTCCATTTTACAAAAGATTCCACTTGTAGACCTGTCCAGATAATAAGGCTTCCGTACCTGTATACCAGAAGACATTCCTGCATTGCCAGTATTATAATTATATTTTTTTATTATAGGTTGGGTACCATCTATATTATAAGAAGCAATTTCTTTTACCCGTAATCCACCAACAGGAATATTGTCCGGTATTTCCTGGTCTTCATCGGGAATATAATTGACATTCAGGGAGCCTATGGTACATCTGAAGTTAGCCTGAAGTTTAAACTTTACCTGCATACCTTTTGGCACTACATAACAAGCTGAACTCATCCCATTTACCGGAGTAGGCCCTATAAATCCCGGACAATTACCTACAGTGTTTTGTGGAACAGGTTGGTTATTTTGATCTACTGCCCAAAATGCAGAAGTATGATGGCCTGGTACTTCATCACTTACCCCTTCACATTCATCATTGTACCCACTGAACATAACTGCAAGCATATACTGTGGCCTCTTGTTATCAACAATGGTCTCGTCTGTGATTTTATCATCAGGGTTACTGCTACCTATCTTTCTATGAACATACAGTTGAGCCGCAGTTTTTGATGGAGTAATGATTCTTGTTCCGCCATAGGTATTACTTTCATACTCCAACAGAGTGTAACCATTGGTAGGATAAATGATTTTTTTCAGCAGCCCTTTTTTTGCATTTACTTCTACAACACTTTGATCTGCTCCATCATAAACAACATCTTTAACCAGTAAATCATCCACTTTAGGAACAAGCGTTGAATTGTTTTTGCCATTATAATATCCATACATATCCCTGCTGTAAGAAAGCCTTGCGGGAACCTGTTCAGGGTCTATATACTCAAAGGAATATTTTCTGCCTGAGTTTGTTTCTGTAATATCATTCAGAAAAATCCTTTCAGTGGCTGTTTTTGTATAGTTGAATGTATAGGATTCAATTACATTATTATTAAGCAGTTTTTTAATGGTTGAAATCTGTCCTGATTCATCAATAACCAACTGGTTATATGAAATTTGCACTTCTCCAAAAAAAACATTGTTACTGTATATTCTTTTAAGTCTTTTTCCTTTTACATTCTGAAGATTAGTCATTGCTGATGATATAGTGGGAGGCATACTATAACCATTTACACAATTCCCGTGTTCATCCATTCTGGCATAATTAGCACCAATAGGTGTCATGGTAAGCGTTTGTGATCTGGAAAGAACTGTAGTATAGGTTCTGTCCTCATACTCAAAATATATTTCCTGGTTCCGGGTGCCTACGATTTTACTTAAATACCATGCTGAGATATTGGTTTTGGGGATATTATGGCCACCACCAGTTTGAGAATTCGTTGTGATTTCTTTTTCAGCAAAGTAATATTTTGTCCCATCTTCAACAGTAATGATAAACTGTGAGTTGACAGAATCTTTTTCTATCTGCACATTCTGTTGGGAGATCAGTACAGGAAACCCTCTTTTGTCAAATATAAAACTAAAACTTTTATTACCAAAACTGGCATAGTACATATCAGGTTCAGAATCTACATAGCCCCCGCTTACTGCTTTTAAATACTCTCTAACATTATTGTCTTCAGCTCCAATGGAGTCTAAATCAGGTGGATTAGTGAAGCCAATATTAGGATTTGATTTTTCATCAGGAATCCCTCTTATCACTCTCGTAATCGCTCCCCCGAAAACCATCTTCCAACCCAACCCAGCTAATCCTGATTGTTCATCCACCCTGATTCCACTGCTGGAATAATTAAGCCCGATAGATGTATTATTTGTTTTAGGACCATACTCAATAAGCGGAATGTCAATATTAGGTGTTCCGGTAAACATGCCTACCGGAACGTTACCAAAACTCCCAAGTTTATAAGCTTCAGGGCTGGGAGGGCTAATGTTCACCTGGAATTCAGCCGGATTATTTACACGCTCTTCCTGTTGCTGGGCAAAAGTCCCCAAAGATAATAGAGCAGAAACTAAAATTATTGTTTTTTTCATACTTGTGTTTATTTCTTAATCAGCTTTGCATTCGCTGTTTTGTTATTATCTGTTTTTATGGTTACTAAATATGCTCCCTGTACTAAAGCCTGCGTATTCATCTTAGTCACCCTATTCTTGGTTTTAAAGTTTTGAAGCTGTCTTCCGCTCATGTCATACAGCATAATATCAGCTTCTTTAAAGTCAAAGCCGATTTCTACATAAGCATAATCAGATACTGGATTGGGATAGATCTTAATATCATACTTCTCTATCAGGTCATTCACCTGTTTATCACCCAGCTTTACAATCTTCCAGTTCTCTTTTCCCAATTCTTTAGCACTGGTTCCAGCAAGAATGATTGAACCATCACGATTTAATTTCAAATCTGAAAGCCGCTCTTCTTTTTGCCTGGATTCCCCTGCCACATGCTTTCTCCACTGTTCATTTCCGTTACCATCCAGATACAGCATCCAGAAGGTTTCATCATCTTTTTCTATTCTTCCCTCAGCCTGGGTGTAGCCGCCCAATAAAATCCCTTTGGAAGATTTATCGTCCGAAGAATGAATCACACTCATTCCCATCAAAATATCCCGGTTCTTGAAATTGTAAGATTTTTGCCACTGCTCATCCCCTCTTTCGTTAAGAGCAATCAGCCAAAGATCTGTTCCTTCTTCAATACCTACTGTTTTGTTTCCTGATCTTTCGGATCTGGATTCTCCACCAATGATGTAACCATTTGCTGTTAAAGCCAATGTTCTGATATGATCATCTCCTTTCCCGCCAAAGTTCTTTTCCCATTCTACTTTTCCATTTTTATCGAGCTTAACGATCCAGTAATCGCCTTCTCCGAAATTGCTGCTTTGTTTTGAGGCAGCAGATAGAAGGTTATGGGTAGCAGTACTTGCAGCCGAAGATTTTCCTTCAGAATTACTAGCTCCTGATCCCGAACCACGAACCTCGGAACTCCTTGAGTAAATTCCCAGTAAAGCTCCACCATCTTTTGTTGGGATCATCTTCTCCACTTCATCCAACCCTTTTCCGCCTAAGATCAATTGAGAAAGTTCCTTGCCGTCTTTATCCAGTCTGGTAATCCATACATCTTTGGAACCATAACCTTTGGATGAGTTCTGTACATTTCCGGCGACAAAAAAGCCCAGGTCTGTACTTTGAATAACAGCTTTGGCTTCTTCATCAGAGGAGGTTCCCAAGGTTTTCTGCCATAATTCATCCCCGAACTCATTAATCCTGATGAGCCAGATGTCTGATCCGCCTTTGGATTCCTCTTTTTTGTCCAGTCCCTTTCCTGAATAGGAGGTTCCTGCCAATAGAAATCCTCCGTCCTGAGTGGTTACGGTTGCAGATAAATAATCATGGTTATTTCCTGAGAAATATTTTTCCCAGGCTTCTTCTCCCTGCTGATTAAGCTTTACAAGATGGAAATCGTAACCGTTGTTTTGTCTACTTCCAGCCTCCATCTTCCCGCTTCCTGACTGTATAGAGCTTCCTGTAATAAGATACTGTTGATCAATGGTTGTCGTTACCTGGCTTAGAAAATCCTGGGTAGAGGATTTGATATCTTTCTGCCAAAGAACTTCCTGGGCAGACAGCCCCAGAATGGTGCATACTGTACATGCACTGAGATAAATCTTTTTCATTCCTGTGTTATTTTGAGTTGAGTAATTAGCTTTTCAAATTTTGCGCAAATTTAACTTTTTTTCATTTACACAAGTCATATTTATGTGATTTAATATGAAATATTTCCAAACATTAAAAAATTCCCTTGTAATCCAATAGTCCTTCATATATTCTGCAAATCTACTACACCATAGCGACAGAAGCTGTCGTGTTATTTATATGTTTTGACTAAAGCCAGAAGATTTTCATTTTATCAGACAACACTATATTGATAGAGCAACAGATACGGAATTGATACTAAAAAAATACATTATAATATGGCATAAGTAATATTGAATCTTAGCTATTACTATCATTAACCACTTATTACCCGATAGTAACGGTTACCCCACAGCAAGCATGGTAAAGTTTTGGCGCGAGGAGTATAAGTGGATAGCGGGACGAAGCTCCTGAAAAAAGAAAATTTCTGCAATCCGGAATGTAAACTCATAAAAAAACCACCCGAAAAGAGTGGTTTTATGTTTTAAAAAATTTGATCCTATTGATAAATAACTACACCATCTTTTTTAATCTGATAGCCTGCTTTTTTATAGGGAACCAGTTCATAAGTTTCTTTAATATGGCTTCCGCTTTTCCAGCTCTTCTTACCTTCTTTTTCAAGGATGATGCTTTTTGCAGCTCCTTCAGGAATAAAAACTTCAGCCCGTTTCATATCCTTACTAAAAATAACAGCCGTCATCGTAGTATAGCTTTTATCTGAGCCTACTTCCTTTAATTTGATTTTCTGCTCGAAAACCTTTACACAATTATTTCTGATTTGAGAATAGGTATAACCTGCTGAACCTATACAGCCATGAACATCTCTATCACCTCCCAAAACCGGAGCTTTTTGTTGAGCAAAAAATAAAGAGCCAAGGAACATCATGCTAAATAAAATTGGTTTTTTCATATTTTAATTATTAAGTTTTCAGTGGGGTAAAAGTGTTTAGGAAATAAAGATATTAATTTCATTCCTAGTTACAAAAATATAATTCACTGAACGATTATTTATTTTAATATTCCGGTTGCATTTATTTGATGAAAAGTAACTATCATAATTTATATCCACAAAAAAGCCACTCTCTTGAGTGGCTTTATTTTCTTTGAAACTGATCTTATTGATAGATGACAACATTATCTTTTTTAAGCTGATAACCGCTTTTTTTGTAAGGAGTCAGAACATAACCATCTTTTTTCCAGACTTTTGATTTTCCTGCTCTGGTAAGAATTACGCTTCCACCTTCTGCATCTTTCACAAAAACTTCAGCATTCTTTTTGTCTTTACTAAAAATAACCGCTGCAATATAATCTCCTTTTGTAGCTACCTCTTTTAATTTGATTTTTTCTTCAAAAGTTCTTACACAGTCTTTCTTGATCTGTGAGTAAGTATATCCAGCCGAACCGATACATCCATGGGCATCTTTATCACCACCCAATACCGGTGTTTGTTGTGCAAATAGTAAAGTACCAAGGAACATTGCGCTCAATAAAATTGTTTTTTTCATGTTGTTTGTATTATTATGATAACCAGGCAGGGTATTAATAAAAATCATGCCAAAAAAAACATAAAACACATTACCGTGAAAAAAAAACAGTTGCTTTTTACTTTGTCCAGGTGATTTTTGAATGCTTTACCTCATCAGAGCTAGTTCCGATCATAATGTCAAATTCTCCTGGTTCCCAGTCATATTTCAACTCTCCGTTATAGAATTTAAGGTTTTCCGGGGTTATTGTAAAGGTTACTTTTTTCGATTCTCCTTTTTTCAAAAATATTTTCTGAAAGCCTTTGAGTTCTTTTACTGGTCGTGTAATACTTCCCACCATATCTCTGATATACAGCTGAACCACCTCAGCACCATCGTAGTTTCCTGAATTGGTTACCGTTACAGATGCTTCAACCGTCTGGTTTCCTTTCGGATTGGAATTGGAAATACTAATATCCGAATAATTGAACTTGGTATAACTCAATCCATATCCAAACGCAAACAACGGGGTATTGCATTCATCCATATAATTGGAACGGAACCTTTGGTATTCACATTTATCGGTCAGTTTCTGATCTAACGGGCGACCTGTATTTTTAGCATTATAATAAATAGGAACCTGCCCCAGGCTTCTTGGAAAGGTCATCGGAAGTTTTCCTGATGGATTTACTTTTCCGAAAAGAACATCAGCCATTGCATTTCCTGCTTCTGAACCGGGAAACCATGCGTTCAGAATTGCATCAGGAATATCTTTTACATTCGTTAATGCCAACGGACGACCTGTGAAAAGGATCATAGCGATAGGTTTCCCTGTCTTTTTCAATTCATTTAATAGGTCAACCTGTGATTGAGGAATCGTGATTTCTGATCTTGAAGAAGATTCACCGCTCATTTCTGCAGATTCTCCGATGGCTAAAACAATAACGTCTGCTTTATTGGCAACATCCACTGCTTCTTTTAAAAGTTCTTCTTTTGAGCGGCTGTCTCTATCTGTTTTCTTTCCGTGAGCGGCATAGATCTCTTCCAGCTTTGCATCATAATCTATATTAGCTCCTTTTGCAGAAAGGAATTTTACTTCTTTACCATAGTTTGCCTGAAGCCCCTGCATTAAGTTCACTGAAACACTATGCTTTGTAGCAACGCTCCAGGTTCCTGCCATGTTCATTGAATTATTTATCAATGGACCGATTACAGCAACCGTTCCGGATTTTTTTAAAGGTAATACCTGGTTTTCATTTTTCAATAAAACCATAGATTGGGCGGCAACGTTTCTTGCGATGGTGCGGTTTTCCAGGTTGTATACTTCTTTGGCCGCCAATTTTGCATCACCGTGCTTGTATGGATTATCAAAAAGTCCTAAATCATATTTTGCTTCAAGGATTCTTCTGGCAGCCATATCAATTTCTGCCTGGGTAACTTTTCCTTCGGATAATGATTTTTTTAAAGTGGTTAAAAAGCCTTCTCCTACCATATCCATATCAATTCCAGCTTTTAAAGCCAGTGCCGAAACCTGCTGAAGATCTCCCATTCCGTGATCAACCATTTCATTGATTCCAGTATAGTCTGTGACTACAAATCCTTTGAATTTCCATTGATTTCTCAATACTTCGGTCTGTAACC
>NZ_MAYF01000047.1 GCF_001684955.1 Chryseobacterium contaminans
TAATTCCGCTTGCCAGAAATCTGATTTCTTCCTGAGGTTGTGTGATAGCATCAATTTCAGATTGAGGTTTTTTAGCATCTTCAGCATAATGCTTCTGTTCATCTACAGAAATAACTTTTCTTTCAGCATTCCCTTCAAGAACTACATTTTTACCTTTTAAAGCTGTGGGAACAAAGAAGGCATAATCTTTCATTTTGACAAAAAATTGTGAGTTGTCATCAGTCTGGATGGTCAACCAGCATCCTTTTTTCTCACAAACATCAGCCACCTTTCCTTTGATGGCTACATTTTCCAGTTTTTTATTTTCTTTTTTAAGCCTTTTTCCCAGCTTGTCTACTGTAATAGCTTTAGATTCAGTATTGGCAGCAACTCCCGCCCCATACGTGTCGCCTACCAAAGCATTTCCTGCTGGTGGTGAAAATTTCTTTTGTGATGTCTCTTGAGCAAATGCTATGGTAGAAGCACTTACAGCCACTGCAAATAGAATAGCTTTAAATTTCATGTTTAATATTTTTTCCAAAAATACTAATTAATATTGAATCATAAATCGATAAAAATTAACAATAAACAATGACTTGTTTAAATTTTTAATAAAATTCAAAATGAAAGATAGATTTGTTTATATTTGACGCCTATACTTGACTATGCATAAAAAACTGAAACTATGGGATGCCATTATGCTTGTAATGGGATCTATGATCGGAAGTGGAATCTTTATTGTAAGCGCTGACATGATGCGCAACCTGGGTTCCGGTTACTGGCTGATTGTTGTCTGGATTATAACAGGAATTATGACTGTTGCTGCCGCTATAAGTTATGGTGAACTCTCGGCTTTGTTTCCAAAGGCTGGGGGACAATACACTTATCTGAAAGAGATCTTTGGTAAGAAAATGGGGTTTCTTTACGGCTGGGGGCTCTTCACTGTGATACAAACCGGAACAATTGCTGCCGTAGCAATGGCCTTCGGTAAATTTACGGCTTACCTTATTCCCTCACTTAATGATGCTGCACCCATTTTCCAGAGTGGGGAGTTTAAAATTACATGGATACAAATTTTAGCTATTGCTATTATTCTTTTGCTTACCTATATCAATACAAGAGGAGTAGAGAGTGGAAAATTTTTACAGAATATCTTTACAGGATCTAAAATCATCGCATTGTTAGGACTAATTGCTGCAGGATTTATTCTGGTTGATTTTTCTCATCTCTCTGAAAACTTCAGTTTGGGAATGGATTCTTTTAATAATCTTAAAAAAGACCTGAGTGGAAACTTCCTGAAAGAAGGCTGGGAACCTATTAGTGGAATGACTTTGATGGGAGGAATAGCAGCTGCAATGGTAGGCTCTGTTTTCAGTTCTGTAGCCTGGGAAAGTGTAACATTTGTTTCCGGAGAGATTGAAAATCCAAAGAAAAATGTAGTAAAATCAATGATTTACGGAACATCTGCTGTGATGATTTTATATATAGCAGTTAATTTCGTGTATTTAAATGCTTTGGACAGAGACAGTATTGCTTTTGCTGCCAATGACAGAGTAGCGGTAGCGGCCTCACAGAATATTTTTGGAAGTGCAGGAACTATTATTATTGCTTTATTGGTGATGATTTCAACCTTCGGATGTGATAACGGACTGATCTTAGCCGGAGCAAGGGTTTTCCAGACGATGGCAAAAGATGGGATGTTCTTTAAATCTGCAGAGAAAAACAATAAAAATGAAGTACCTGAAAATGCATTGTGGATGCAGGGAATCTGGGCCTCTTTACTATGCCTGAGCGGACAGTATGGAAACCTGTTAGATATGATCTCTTTTGTGATCGTTCTGTTCTATATGATTACTGTTTTCGGGGTTATTTATCTGAGGATTAAGCAGCCTAATCTGGAAAGGCCTTATAAAACATGGCTATATCCGGTGACTCCAATCATCTATCTTGTTATAGGAACTGTTTTTTGTATCCTGTTATTAATATATAAGCAGCAATATACATGGCCAGGGTTTTTACTGGTATTATTAGGGCTTCCGGTATACTATTTCATTAACCGGAGAAAAGCAGATCAATAGATTAACATAATGAATATAATACAGATAATAGTTTTAGGGCTTTCAATTCAATTTGAAGGCCCTCATTTTTGAATAATATTTTCATTTATTATGACAATTATTTAGTGAAAATGTGTATTTTGGTATTTCGTTTTTAAGTAAACGGAACCATGAAGTAAAAAACAAGAAGTTATGGATACACCAAATTACAGAATGCCCTTTGTACCGTCCACATTAATGACAGAAGGGGGAAGTATCGATACCTGCGATATGGGGGAAAGTATTGCCCACAATATTATGCTCCTGATCACCACTAAAAAAGGGGAGAACAGATACGATGAGAATTATGGAAATGATGTTTGGAACCTGGAATTCGATAATGGAGTGACCAGTGCTATCTGGGAAAGCGTTTTCATTAAAAGTCTCAGAAGACAGATTCAGGAATATGAACCAAGAATTGTACAGCCACAGATCGATGCCCATATTCAATTTGTCGAACACAGTTACGATACCAAAGAACACACAGAAATCAAAAAGAAAGTAAGAATTGCTATCAATGCCAAGATGGAGGAAACAGGAGAACGTTTCAGTTTTTCTACAGAACTGTTCCTGAGCCCTATGTCTATTGATTAATATTTTTAACAGCGAAAAAAAATTATGAACCTAGATCAAAATATTTATTCCAAAGAATCTGTAAAAGCAAGAATGCTTCAGAATGCCACCAAAGTATGGGGATTGAAAAGCCCGCAGTCTTTAGATCCGTTTGTAAAACTATTAATTGACGCATTCAGTACAGAAGTTTTTAAAGCGAATAATGAAATACAGACAGTAAATGCCCGGATTCTTGAAAAACTGGCCAAGCTGTTAACACCATCCATTTACACTCATCCTATTCCGGCCCATGCGGTTGCTTTTACACAGCCTTATGATTCAACTGAAGTTCTATTGGAACACACGGAGTTTTTCTTCCGTAAACAAATGACTTCCACAGTAAAATCGGAATCAGATAAACAAGTGAACATTCCTTTTACCCCGGTTGGGAATGTAAGAATCAATAAAGTTCACACTTCAGTAATGTTTGTAGGAAATACCTGTTATAGTATTGATGACAGATTTAATAAAATTCCAATTGCAAGATTTAACGGCAGGCCTGAAGATTACAGAAAAGTTACAGTAGGAGTTGACGTCAGCAAATATGTCAGCGAATATTTTCCAAAATACATGAGCATATTCTGCTCCAATCCGGCTTTTGAACATCTGGATTTTGTTTATAAACTATTACCTTATATTACGGTTTCAAGTAATGGAAATCCCCTGTTTGTAAGAGAAGGGTTAAGTTACCTTACAGAAAGCACTCCGGATGGCTATGAGCAGATGTTTAAAGAACAATCTATCCGAAGTAAAGTAATTGAAGACATTAAAAGTATCTACCGCCATAAGTTTATTGAGGTTACAGGACTTTCCAGTAGCTTATTCTCAGAGCCGGGACAACTTCCACAAAACCTGGATTTCCTTGCCGGAAAAGAAGAGATTGTCAAATACCTGGACAATAAGCGCTATTTATGGCTTACTTTTGAGTTTCCACCACAATTCTCAGCAGAAATTCTGGACAACTTCTCATTTGTATTAAATGCTTTTCCAATCTATAACAGAGGCTGGAAAAAAACAGAATACAGTCTTGATATTATGGGGAACAATATTCCTCTGGTAACAGACGAAGGAGAACACTTCCTATATGTAGATGAGGTACAGGATGGAGATGGAAGAAAATATACCGAAATACCATTTACTCCCGCAGATGATCTTAAAAAAGGATTATACACCGTAAGAAAAGGAGGAATGGAACGTTTTACCAGCAGGAATGCTGTAGATATGATTGCCAATGTACTGGAACTGACAAGAGATGAGATTGCAGCATTTTCCCTTTTAAACAGAGATAATGTAAAAGGAGTTCTCAGCGAAATGTCAGATAAGATGAAATCTATGGTGCAGAAAGTGAATAATGCCAAGAGAAACATCAGACAGGAGCTGAATTACGTGATTATGGAACCTGTAGAAAAAACAGACCATACTTATGCTTCTTTCTGGATTACGCATTGTACATTAGCCAATCATATGCGTCCGGGAACAGAGCTTTCCAATCAGTTAAAATCTCAGACCGTTGTATTGCTAACCGAAACATTGGGTGGAGCGGAAGAGCAAAAAGGAACTGACAGTATCCAGGCTTATAAATATGCTTTAACAACAAGAGATAAAATTATTTCCCTTGAAGACGTTAAAAACTATTGCCGAATGGTCCTGAAAGATGAATTGAGAGAAGTAAGGGTGAGAAGGGGAACCATGATCAGTAATAAACCTAAAGAAGGTTTTGTAAGAACCGTTGAGGTAGAAATTGTTCCGCAGAATTATTCTTTCTATGGAAGAGCTTATTGGGAAAATATGGCCAACATTACCAGAAATCAGATCATTGCCAAAGCGATAGACGGTATTGAATACCTGGTGAAAGTAACGAATGAGGACGTAGAGTTCCAGGATATGTAAAAATCAACAATTAAAACAAAAAAATATGAAGAAGATTATTGTACTCGCAATGGCCCTTTCTTTGACTGCTACAGTGGTAAGTTGTAAAAAGGGTGCCGGAAAATTAGGCAGCGCAGTTTTGAATATGGGAAGCGAGACAGATGCCAATGCAATTATTGATTTTAATAACAATTTTATTGATTCCTATAAAAGTACATCCAAGCATATTGAAAGGATCTTAAAATATACAGATGAGGCAGTAGCTAAGTCAAAAGGGGAAAATGTACTGATTATGCCAATTGTACTGACTTCAATGGATTATTCCTTTTCAAAAATTAAGGAAGTGCCGTCCGGGTTTGATAAAGATAAAGCCGCCATTGAAAAAGAATTCAGTATTTATAAGGCTAAAAAGGAAAACATAGATAAAAAAATTGAGGAGCTTAAGTCTTATATGACTTCGGAAGACTATAAAGATGATAAAGGGGCAAAAGCGGAAGCCATCAGAAAAGAAATTGAAACCGATGTAAATGCTTTCTATGCTGCCGGAGAAAATATTATGGCTAAAATCAAACCTGCTACAGATGCTGCAGAAGAGGTTATATTGAAGGATCACCCCATGAAAGAATATATTATTTCTTCCAAAAATGTGATGAATTCATTAGATTCCGTAATTGATCTTTTAGGAAAGCAATATTCCGGACAATTTAACGAGGCGGAAGCTCAGAAAAAATATGAAGAATATGCAAAAGCAGTAGAAGCTAATGCTAAGCTAAACTTTGACGTGAAGGATCAGCAATATTCTTATAAAAAATCTCAGTTTGAAAGCTTCAATAAGAATGCATCTAACTTTTTAGATCTTTACAGAAAGCTGATCAGAGATGCTAAAGAGAAAGGGAAGATCCAGGATAATGATATCCAGCAGATCGATTCTTCCTATGAAAACGTTCTTGGAGCATACAATAGCTTTGTGAAATAACCTTTTGGATTGATTATAAGATTAACAATCCATTTGAAAATATAAAATGTCGTAGAAAAATACGACATTTTTATTTGATTAAAAATAAAACTTAAACTGTGTAAATGAAAAAGCCTCTCTTTTGATATCTCTTTGTCTTAGTATAAATAATACCTATCATCATTTATGAAAATCTGCGTATTCTGCGGGAAAATAAATTCAATAGAAACGGGCTTCAGCCCGTTTTTTCAATAATAACCCATCCATTGGCTTTAGCCAAAACCTATCAACAGCATTGATATAAATATTACAATAACATCAGACAAAATAAACTTCCATTATAAAAACTTTAACCCTTTCTTATTAAAAAAAATTCCATAAAAATCCGTAATTTTGCACGTTGTGATTTTCAGGCAAATATCACTCCAAATTATGAGCAAATCAACAGAATATATAGAAGTTTACGGAGCACGTGAACATAACCTGAAGAATATTAATGTTAAGATCCCTCGCAATGAACTGGTAGTGATTACCGGGCTTTCCGGGAGTGGAAAATCTTCACTGGCTTTTGATACTATTTTTGCAGAAGGCCAGCGTCGTTATATAGAAACCTTCTCTGCTTATGCCCGTCAGTTCCTGGGTGGATTAGAGCGTCCAGATGTAGATAAAATTGAAGGACTTTCACCCGTTATTGCGATTGAGCAGAAAACAACCAATAAAAACCCTCGTTCTACTGTAGGAACCGTTACAGAACTATACGATTTTCTTCGTCTTTTGTATGCAAGAGTTTCGGACGCTTATTCATTGTCCACAGGACAGAAGCTGGTAAGTTATACTGAAGATCAGATTCTTGATACCATTAAGGAAAATTATAAAGGAGAAAAGATCATGTTACTGGCTCCTGTTGTACGTTCCAGGAAAGGACATTACCACGAACTTTTCGTACAGATGGCCAAAAAAGGATATGGGCAGGCCAGGATTGATGGTGAATTACAGGATATTGAATACGATTTAAAGCTAGACCGTTATAAAACCCACGATATTGATATTGTGATCGATCGTTGGATCATTGGGGAAAGCGCTTCAGAAGGAAGAATGGAAAAATCCCTGCGTACCGCAATGGAAATGGGAGAGGGAATTATCGGAATCCAGAAACTGGGAAGCATAGATATTGAATATTTCTCTAAAAACCTGATGGATGCTGAAACAGGACATTCCTTAGCATTACCGGAACCGAATACTTTCTCATTCAACTCTCCAAAAGGAAGCTGCCCAAACTGTAAAGGACTGGGAACCATCAAAAAGATCAATACAGATTATTTCATTGATAATCCTAAATTATCCATTAATCAGGGAGGTCTTTTACCACTGGAAGATATTAAGTCCAACAAATGGATTCTGGCACAAATTAAAAATATCCTTGAAATCTTCGGATTAGGAATGACGACACCATTACAGGATATTCCGGAAGAAGCTTTAGACTATATCTATAACGGATGTCATAAGGAATTCAATAAAGACCTGAAATATGCAGGGATTACCAAGAAGATCAAGATCAGCTTTGATGGTTTGATTGCTTTCATGGAAGAAATTATTGAGGAAAGAGAATCCTACGAAGCCATTTTACTGGAAAGACATTTCACTACAGAAGAAACATGTCCGGAATGTAATGGAACCCGTCTTCAGCCTTCAAGCTTAAGTTTTAAAATTGACGGAAAGAATATTGCTGAGGTTAATGGATTAAGCTTAGCAGATTTAAAAGAATGGCTGGCCGATGTTAAAGATAAATTCTCTGAGAAAAATAAGATTATTGCCCACGAAATCTTAAAGGAAATCGAAACCAGGCTTCAGTTCCTGCTGGATGTCGGTTTGGATTATCTGAGCCTGAGCAGAAGTTCAAAAACCCTTTCAGGAGGAGAATCACAGAGGATTCGTCTGGCAACACAAATTGGTTCCCAGCTTGTGAACGTCTTGTATATTTTGGATGAACCAAGTATCGGGCTTCACCAGAGAGATAATGAAAGACTGATACATTCCTTAAAGAATCTTAGAGATATTGGGAACTCTGTTCTGGTTGTAGAACATGATAAAGACATGATCCTGGAAGCTGATGAGGTATTGGATATTGGTCCGAGAGCCGGAAAATTCGGTGGTGAAATCCTTTGGCAGGGAAAACCCAAAGACCTTTTAAAAGCAGATACCATCACCGCTCAATATATCAACGGAAAAAGAAAAATTGAAATCCCGGCTGAAAGAAGAGCAGGAAGCGGAAAAAATATTGTTCTGAAAGGAGCCACAGGAAACAACCTGAAAAATGTTACTCTCGATATTCCTCTTGGAAAATTGGTGGTAGTAACAGGAATTTCAGGAAGTGGAAAATCCTCGCTGATTAACGGAACATTATATCCGATTCTCAACAAACACTTCTATAGAGCCGTTCAGGAACCTTTACCATACAAAAAGATTGAAGGCCTTGATAATATTGATAAAATTGTAGATGTAGACCAGACTCCAATCGGAAGAACACCACGTTCTAATCCGGCAACGTATACCGGAATGTTTACAGACATCAGAAACCTTTTTGCAGAATTACCGGAAAGTAAAATCCGTGGATACAAACCTGGAAGATTCTCTTTCAACGTAAAAGGCGGAAGATGCGAAACCTGCCAGGGTGGTGGATTAAAAGTAATTGAAATGAACTTCCTTCCGGATGTATATGTTCACTGCGAAACCTGCAACGGAAAACGTTTCAACAGAGAAACGCTGGAAGTACGTTACAAAGGAAAATCTATTTCTGATGTACTGGACATGACCATTGATGAAGCAGTAGATTTCTTCCAGCCGATTCCAAAGATCTTTGCGAAAGTAAAAACATTGCAGGATGTGGGATTAGGATATATTACATTGGGACAACAGTCTACAACCCTTTCAGGAGGAGAAGCTCAACGTATCAAACTGGCAACGGAACTGGCGAAAAGACAAACCGGAAATACCCTTTATATCCTTGATGAACCTACAACCGGATTACATTTTGAGGATGTAAAAATCCTGATGGATGCCATCAATCAGTTGGTAGAGCTAGGAAATTCATTTATTATCATTGAGCATAATATGGACGTGATTAAACTGGCAGACCATATCATTGATGTAGGTCCGGAAGGAGGAAAACACGGTGGACAGATTGTAGCACAGGGAACTCCGGAGGAAATTGTAAAATCTAAAAAGAGTTTGACAGGGAAGTTTTTGAAGAGGGAATTGGAATAGAATATATCATCCCAAGTATATAAAAGAATTTGCGGAAGCAGATTCTTTTTTTATTTTTATCCATCAAATCCAAGCTATTCAATCATGAAAAAATATATCGTCTTAGCATTATTTCCGATTCTTTTATCCTGTAAAAAAGAGAAAACGACATCTGTTTCTACAGAGGCAACAGTTCAAAAAAAGGATAGAGTTACAATAGTTGAACCAGAGTATAAACTAGATGAACGTACTGTTTTTGGAGTGTATCAGCTAACTAAAAAAGACATGGCGATCTGTATTCCCGTTCAGTTTGGTGATTCTGACGATCCGCTATCCAAAAAATATGAAAATTTCCTCGTCAAAGATTCTATCCCGTGGATATATAGAAAAGATATGAAAGATTATAAATATTATGATACGATATCTGTAGGGCCACTATACTATAATAAAAGGTTTGAAGATACCTTTAAAAAAAATATGAAAGACTCTTATTTTGTGTATGGAACCAAGTCCTTCCAGAAATGTACAATAAAACGAGTGGTTTTCCAGTCTACAGAATGTGGAAATGATTATATTGCTTATATCCTGAATGTTGATAAAAATTTGATCGGAAACCCAGTTATTGCTTCGGAAAAAGAGATTCCTTTGAAATACGGAAATAATTATTCAGAGATCAATAAATCTATCAAAAAATCCGCAGCGAAAGAAAGTACAGAAAACAATTATGGTTTCGGAAATTACAATCCAATCGTTTACGGAAATTATAAAAATTTGTATTTCACCTACTATGATGATTTTAAATGGTATGATAAAAAATCAGGTTCCAATTGCCAGTTTCCCGAAAGAGCCATTTTTGAATTGGATGACAAAGGAAAAGTGAAGCTGCTTTGGAGTTCCGAAATGGATCTTCTCGGGTTGCCGTGCCTTTAATGATGAGGTTTTTGA
>NZ_MAYF01000048.1 GCF_001684955.1 Chryseobacterium contaminans
AAACAAATGTTTAATTAGTTTTTTAAATAACTGGAAATCAAATAAATATAATTTTAGCTACTTGTCTTTCAAGTAGCTTTTTTATTGATTTTATCCAGGAAAATATTTTTTGGCAAGCAATTTGAAAGATCTCCAGCGTTCAACAGAAATGTGAACAAGTAGTAAAATTTAAAATTAAGAAAGAGTAAAAATTAAAAAATTAAAGTTATGAAAAAGTTAATTTTAGGATTAGCAGTAACTGCAGGAACATTAGCGTTCGCGCAACAGACAAATTCTTCTAGCCCTGTAGCGTTTGGGGTAAAAGGAGGAATGAACGTTTCTTCACTTTCAAAAGATAATGGTCTGGATGATCAAAAATCTAAAATAGGATTTAATGCCGGTGTATTTGCTAATATTCCTGTGGCAACTTCATTCAGCATTCAACCAGAGGTATTATATTCACAATATGGTAATAAATCTGATTATACTTTAGCAGGAACTAAATATTCTGCTTCTACTAAATTAGATTATATTACAGTACCGGTAATGTTCCAGTATAATGCCCTTCCTAACCTTTATTTAGAAGCTGGACCAGAATTTGGTTTCATGGTAAGTGCTAAGAATAAATACAAAAATGAATCTTCAGGACAATCTTCTACAACAGATAACTTCAAAGATAATTTAAATACATTCAACTTTGGTATCGGTTTAGGAGCAGGATACTATTTCACCCCTAATTTAGGAATTACGGCAAGATATGTAGCAGGTCTAACAGATATTGCTAAAGACAGACCTAGTGGATCTGATGCTGTAAAAAATAATGTATTCCAGGTAGGATTAGCTTATAAATTCAAATAAGCTTCTTAAACATTCAGCAACAAATTTTATATTCAATAAAAGATCAGGTTAAATTTTTAATCTGGTCTTTTTTATTTGTATTGTAAATCTTAAATTATGTTAATAAACTACAGTTGTTTTTTCTGTATGTGACGATCAAATAAAATGACTAATTCTCTATTATAAAGAGAAATGGAATTGCTTTATCTTTTTTGGCACGCAATTTGATTGTAAAGAAAATGTTAAACAAAACTTAAAAACTATTAAATAAAAACTTATGAAAAAGATTCTTTTTGGCCTAGCATTAGTAGCAGGTACTTTCTCTTTCGCACAAAAAACTTCTAATAATACAGCTTCATCTCCAGTTAGATTTGGATTAAAAGCAGGTCTTAACGTTTCTAGCTTTACTGAAAGCGGATGGAACTCAAAAGCAGGATTCTATGCAGGTGCATTCGCTAATATCCCAGTAGCACAGGATTTCTCTGTACAACCGGAAGTTTTATACAGCGGAATGGGAGCAAAAGCTAAATCTAACAGTGATGTAAAAGCTAATTTAGATTATATTGCTGTACCGGTAATGTTCCAGTATAATGCACTTCCTAACTTATATTTAGAAGCAGGACCTCAATTCGGTTTCTTAGTAGGTGCAAAAGTAAAGTATAATTCTAATTCTGTAGATATTAAAGACTCAACTAAAGGTTTTGATTTTGGTTTAGGTCTTGGAGCTGGTTACTACTTCACTCAGAACATTGGTGTTAACGTAAGATATGTAGCTGGTTTAACTGATATCGCTAAAGACAGACCTAGCAATTCAGATTCTAACAAGAACGGAGTGTTTCAGGTTGGTTTAGCTTATAAATTCTAAGCTTAGCTTTAATAAAAAATTAACCGGATTATGTATTTAATCCGGTTTTTTATATTTAAATCTCTAATTTATTTTTTTGGCAAGGAATTTGCGTATAGAGTATTAATTATATTTGTTTTAAAATGATCTTTAAGTTACATTTATTTTATGATTTTAAACTAATTTAAAGTTCATATAAAAACAGATGATGGAAATATAAATTTGTATTTCCGTTTTAAATAGAATACATTTTGATTTCAATAGAAAAAGTCAGGTTTACTTGTTAAATCTGACTTTTTCGCTTTTATATGATTTTTATCAATTTTATCTCTTTGGCGGGAATTTTGCTGCAATGTGGTTACTATACTCAAAACATTGAACTAGTGACAGAATCATAAATAGTATGCTGGTTACAAAATAAGGAACAATGTTTTTGAGCTTGATATAGCATATAAATTCAAGTAGATATTTATTATTTTTCGATGTAGGCCAGACGTTTTATATGTCTGGTTTTTTTATTGTCAAGTAGATTAAATTTCTGAAGTGGAAAATATATTTATTTACCAATTAAGATATATTTTATATGGAATGAAATTAACATAAAATTTATCATAAATATTCCATATGTATTGAATTATTTTACATGAAACAAAGGATAATATTTCTTTTTTTTAATTTAAAAAAACGGTTGAAAATGGCTGTGTGTCTGGGTTTTTTGAGTTTGGCAAGCATTTTGCAAAATAAACCGCGAATGGTTGAAAGACCATCAAGTAGTAAAAATTAAAAAATAAAAATTATGAAGAAGTTATTTTTAGGACTGGCATTAACTGCTGGTACATTAGCCTTTGCTCAGGAATCAACAACTGTAAATACATCACCTCTTAAAAAAGACGTTCAACCTGTAAGATTTGGTATTAAAGCCGGAGGAAACTCAGCATATTTCAGTGAGCAGTCATTTGGAATGAACAGCCAAAAATTAGGTTTCCACGCCGGAGCTTTTGTAAACATTCCTATCTCTAAACAATTCAGCTTTCAACCGGAGGTATTATACAACCAAATGGGAGCAAAAGATGTAGCTTATTCAACAGAAACTACTACAGGAGCAACTACTGTAAAAACTAAAGGTGAAAGTAAAGTAACAATGAATTATATTTCAGTTCCTTTAATGGTGCAAATGAGACCTATTGACAAGTTCTATATTGAGGCAGGTCCTGAGTTCAGTTATTTTATCAACGGAAAAACTAAAGGGGAAGCTACTATCGCATCTACTACCGGAGGTGTAACTACAACAACAACTCAATCTCAGTCTGATGATATTAATAAGGATAATATCAATAGATTCAACTTTGGCCTTGGTCTTGGTTTAGGGTATGATATTACCAAAAATATCGGAATCAGTGCCAGATATACCAACAGCTTAACAAAGATCGAAAAAAGCAGACCTGCTGCTGAAAACAACAACAGAGTTTTCCAATTAGGTCTGAACTATAAGTTCTAATAAAAAATTAAACCAATTTTTTAACTTTAGATGCAGATTTTGCATCACATAAAATAGCCGGAAGAATTTCTTCCGGCTATTTATATTCAAGCTTTGAAACAATTATTCAAAAATTCTGGGATCATCGCTGATTACACCGTCTATTCCTATATTTTTTAACTCCTGTAATCTTTCTTTGGTATTCACTGTCCATGGGATTACTTTCATTCCTAATGCATGACATTCCTGAACAAGTGAAGGAGTAACAAGCCTGTGGTCCGGGCTGTAAATGGTTGGAGTGAAACTTAAAAATTTGATATCACCTGCTACTCCATTCAGATGATTTGGATATAATTTAAATTTTTCCGCCGGAATATTTTTAAAATGGCTCCGTTGCTGTTCTAATTTTTTATCATCCACTTTCTCTACAAGTAAAGCGGTCATTATCTTTGGATATTCTTTATGGATAATTTCGAGTGTTCTGGGATCGAAAGACTGAATAATAACCCTATCCTGAATTCCTTTTTCTATAATGATCTTCATCATCAGGTTTACAAATTCTTTTGGCTCAGGGTGAAAGATATTGTCAGAGAAGGGACGTGTTTTGGTTTCTATATTATAATATGGTAAAGGTCTTTTCAGCTCGCGTGAATAAGCTTCACAGGCATCTATGATATCTGAAAACAGAGGCTTCTGTACCTTCATTTTCTTTTGATCCGGATAATTATCAAGTTTCTTCAGTCCTACATCAAATGTTTGGATTTTTGAATAAGGCATATCGTAAATTTTGTAATAAAAACCGGAATCTCTCGGAATGTAAGTTCCATCTGGCTTAGTAACCAATTCAGGAGAAAGAAAAGCATCATGAGAAAGAATTACTTTTTTATCTTTTGTGATGGCCAGATCCATTTCCAAAGTGGTTACATTCATTTTTAAGGCATTTTTCATGGCCGGAATTGTGTTCTCCGGATATAGGGATTTTCCGCCACGATGGACCTGATTATCGAAAGTTTGTGCTGAATATAATTGAGTGGCAATAAGAAACAGGCCTGATAAAAATACATTCTTCATATCCTTTAATTTTAATCTTATAAAATTAAAAATTACCTGTGTACTGTATTATACGAGAATATTAAGGTTGTGCTACATTTCTTCATGCTTTAACGTGAAAGAACACAATTTTGAAGTGTACGTGACCAACTATAGTTTGCAAATAGAATGAAGATTCGGAATGATAGAATACAAAAAGGGCCAGACATTTACTGCCTGGCTCTCTGTTTTATGTAAGAAATATTAATTAAATAGTTCTATCTCTTCTCCTTTTCCTACCGGATATTCTTCCGTGAAACATCCGAAGCAGTGATTGGAAGATCCTAAAATTTCTTTCAGGTTATCTATGCTTAAAAATTCTAATGAATCTACTCCTAAGTAATTTTTAAGTTCTTCTGTAGTCATGTTTGCAGAGATCAGATCATCTTTTGACGGAGTATCAATTCCCAGATAACAAGGTGCAATAATTGGCGGAGAAACACTTCTGAAGTGGATTTCTTTTACTCCTGCATCTTTCAAAATTTTAACCAGTCTTTTAGATGTTGTTCCACGAACGATAGAGTCATCAATGATCACTACCCTTTTATCTTTCATTTCTGAAATAATCGGGTTCAGCTTAAGGTTTACTACTCTTTCTCTCATTTCCTGGGTA
The DNA here is from genome assembly GCF_001684955.1 of Chryseobacterium contaminans. GTDB lineage: Bacteria > Bacteroidota > Bacteroidia > Flavobacteriales > Weeksellaceae > Chryseobacterium > Chryseobacterium contaminans. Next base: position 4,840 of record NZ_MAYF01000048.1, read on the forward strand.
GGAACGATGAAACTTCTTCCGATGTATCTGTTTTTAATCAAAACAGGACGGAAAGGGATTCCTGAAGCTTTTGAGAAACCAATGGCAGCAGGAACTCCTGAATCCGGAACTCCGATTACCACATCTGCTTCTACCGGTGCCTGCTCCCAGATCTTTTCTCCTGACTTTTCTCTGATCTCATACACATTGATGTTTTCGAGGGTAGAATCAGGGCGTGCGAAATAGATGTATTCAAAAGAACAGATTCTCTGTTTTCCTTTAGATTCATCCATCATATAAGAATGAAGTTTTCCAGGCTCATTTTCGTTGGTGTAAATGATTTCTCCAGGAAGAATATCACGTACATACTGAGCTCCTACAGCATCCAGTGCTACAGATTCAGACGCTACAACATAAGAGTTTTCATTAATGGCACCTAAAACCAATGGACGGATTCCATTAAAATCCCTGAAAGCAAAGAACTTGTTTCTGGTCATTCCCACTACTGAATAAGCCCCTTCAATTTTCTCCATAGTGGCTTTAATAGCTCCACGAAGTCCAAGGTCAAGGTTTTTCTGGATTAATCTCAGGATCACCTCAGAGTCGGAAGTAGCTCTGAAGACTACACCTTCAGCTTCCAATTCCGCTTTTAATTCTTTTGCATTGGTAAGGTTACCATTGTGTGCTATAGAAAGTATAATCTGGTCATATTCGTTTTTTGCGAAAAATGGCTGGAAATTATATTTCTTTTTATCTCCTGCAGTGGTATATCGGGTATGACCAATTGCAGAATTTCCCATAAAAGTTTCAGGTTCCTGAATTTCTTTATAAACATCTAAAACCAGTCCCTCATCTTTCATATTGGTAATTTTCCCGTCTTTTAAAACGGAAATACCACAAGCTTCCTGGCCTCTGTGCTGTAGTGCAAAAAGCCCGAATTGTGAAAGGGAAAACGTATCCAGATCATTATCTGAATACAGTCCGAAGATTCCGCATTCCTCATTAGGAGCATCTAATCTTTCCTCCTCCTGAGTTCTGAAAAGGTTTCTTCCGTAAACCTGGTTTTCAAACTGTTTTAAATATTCACTTTTATGAATGTCTAAACTTTTCATTTCTATTTTTCTAATTGTAGATCTTAGAAGTCAGATTTCAGATCTCAGATCAAAAGCTAACTTCAAATTTTAATTTTGTTTTATCTAACAAAGTATTTTCAGTACCAACATCTGATACCTGAAATCTAGTATCTGAAATCTTATTTCTCTAAAAGATTTTTAAGACGGTTGTAGATTTCAACATACGCCTCAGTTACTTCTCCTAAATCTCTTCTGAATCTGTCTTTGTCAAGCTTCTTCATAGTATCTTTATCCCAAAGTCTGCAAGTATCCGGAGAAATTTCGTCTGCAAGGATAATCTCACCTGTAGATGTTTTTCCTAATTCGATTTTGAAGTCTACAAGGATGATGTTGATCTTGTCAAACAATTCAATAAGGATATCGTTGATGTCTGAAGATAATTCATACATTTCATCAAGCTCTTCGTAAGTAGCAGCACCTAAGAAAACAGCGTGGTGATCGTTGATAAGCGGGTCTCCTAATTCATCTTTCTTATAGCAGATATCGAAGATGGTTACCGGAGATTTAATTCCTTCCTCCACTCCTAATCTTTGTGCCATACTTCCTGCAGAGTAGTTTCTTACCACCATTTCCAAAGGAATGATAGAAACTTTTTTTACCAACTGCTCTCTTTCGTCTAATTTTTTGATGAAATGAGTTTTGATCCCTTTTTCATTTAAATATTCAAAAATAAGGGTTGTGATCGCATTGTTCATTTCCCCTTTAAGGTCAACCTGGCCTTTCTTTTGAGCGTTAAATGCTGTAGCATCGTCTTTGAAACGTACTACTACTTCATCAGGATTATCGGTAGCAAATACTTGTTTCGCTTTCCCCTCGTACAACATTTCTTTCTTTTGACTCATAATTTTACTTTCTAAATTGTAGTTAGATTTATTGATTTATTTAATTATTATTCCTGTTAAGACAGCCAGCCCAAAACTTAACAATGTACCAATTAATACATATTCCGTAAGCTTTCTCTGTTTTGCCTGTGCAAGGTCGCTGAACCTGAAAACAGATTTGGCAGCTACCATGAAACCGACGCCTTCCCAGTGATTCACCATAATAAAGGTAAATACCAGCAGACGTTCTAAAATTCCGATATATTTTCCGGCACTTGATAAAGATTCGGTTTGAATCGTGTTGGGGCCATCCGGAGCAGGTGTCCAGGATGATAAAAGAATTTTGATAAAAATAGAGGCTGGCGTTGTTAGAAACAAAGCTGCCATAAGTATCTTCAAAAATTCCTGATTTTGTAAAAAGCTGAAATTAAATTCCCCGAAGTAAAAAGACACTCCTGCAATTACCAGTACATGCAAAAGTTGATCAATGAAAAACCATCTTTTCTTTGTTTTAATAGTCTGGAAACTAAGTTTAGCGGCATCAATAATAAAATGAGTAACCCCCACTAAAACAGCAACCCACCAAAGCTGCAGATCCCAAAGCAAAATCAGACTTAAAACAGTATGAATCAGAATATGGAAGTATAAAAACTTACTTTTCAGTTTATAGTTTTCCTTATCAGCAACCCATGAATTTGGCTGAAGTATAAAATCTCCGAGTAGATGTGCCAATATGAGTTTGATAAAGATCATGTTTATAGTTCGGATATTTTCTTTCTGAAATACTGGTTGGTTTCCACGATGAGCTCATAGTTGGCTCGTTTCAGTCTCTGGCTGATAGAAGACTGTGAAATAGCAAATCTTTTGGCAAGATCTTCCTGGGTAATATCCTGATTCATAATCATTTCATGAATGATTTCTGAGGTAGCCATAGTCCAGTTATCAAAATCCTTGGATGACCATTTTAATAAAATATTGAGATCCCTGTCTACGGAATCGTTTGACGTTTTAATGGCAACCGTGTGCCCGTCATTCTTCAGGTCATTCAGAAGGCGCCCGGAATTTACATAAGCAGTACCGTTAGATTCGGTGATCTTTTCAGAAGAAAAGCTTTCTTCACCAATGCCTATGGCCATTCTTACATCCAGGTTTTCCTGACTTTTAATAAGGGATTTTATGGCTAGAAAATGCCAGAAAACAGAGTCAATACTACATTTGAACTGAAACTCATCTCCCCTGTAGATTTCCCATGTGCCGGGAGCGCTTCCCCAGGTTTCGAGAAGATTTTTAAGCTTGGTAATCCAAACTTCAGTGTCTGCATGCTGTGAATTTATAATATCACCGGTAATGACCGCTATCATACTGCAAATATAAGCATAATTACTTATAAATAAAAAATATAAGCACAAACACTTATAGATATTGATTATTAGCGAATCTGCTTATATCGATTATGTAGTAACCATAAGGTTTTAAGGAGGTTATGTTACATATGAAAATTATGGAAAAGTAAAATAGAATGAAAAAATTTCATGATGAGCTGGGTATTAACTCAACTTTTTTAATGATTTTTTGTTTAAGGAGCTGTTTCCTGCTATCCGCTCATACTCCTCGCTCCTCTCTTTTCCAGCCACATGCTGTGGGGTAACCGCTCCTATCAGGGCTAATAAGACTATTATCTATAAAAAATAAAACCTAACAGGTTTCAAAAATCTGTTAGGTTGAATGTCGTTAAAATATTAGTTACTCTTGTACTATTTTTTTATAAACTGTTCTACTCTATCATCAAGTCTCAGAAGATAGGTTCCTGTAGGAATTCCCTGTACAGAAATATTTTTCTTATTTCTGAAAGGCTCTTTCTCTGTATAAATTACTTTTCCAGAAAGATCAATAATCTGAGCTGTTTGAATTTTTTCAGTTTCTCCACTTATAAAAATATTGTCATACACAGGATTTGGATATATTTTCAATGATTTATCTGTAGAAGTGATAAGTTCTGAAGTTGACAATGTTCCAAGGTTCTGACAGTAATTAGACGGATAAGAATCCCACTCTCCGATAGTAAATGTACTATTAGGTTGGTTGATTGTGCTCTTTCTGTATAAAGAAACGTTCCCATTTGTATTGGCTACGTATTTGGTTCCGATGGCATCTACGGTAACAAATTTATTATAAGCAAGCTCTACATAATTGTCTCCCCTGAAGGTCATAGGGTCCGAAGAAGTTACAAACTTTGCCTGAGTATTGGTATAGCATGATAACGTAGCTTTAGGATTCAAAATAACAAATGTTTCATTATTCCCTACTTTGCCTTCCAGTTCATATGTATCAGCACGATAGTAATTACCTTGAGTATTTTTAAGAAGAATATTGATTCTGTAATTATTCAGATTTACTTCATGGCCTGTTTTATTGGTAATTTCGAGAGCATTATTGCTTACTGTCGTATTGTTGGTTCCTGAAATATACTTTGTAATGATCAGATCTTTAGCATAAGCATCTGATGCAATAGTAGAAGCAGTAACTGTATTGCTGACAGGAGACTCAAGATAACCTTTATCATATGCTTTTACTGTAAAGGTATATGTAGTAGAAGGATCCAGGTGATCTATACTTATAGAGGTATTTTTGGTTGTTGCAACAGGAGTAGTCGCACCATTCATGTAAATTCTGTATCCCAAAACATCTGTTTCCGGCGAGGCGGTCCAGTTAAGATTAATGAAATAAGCACTCTGTTGAGTTGATGTGAGTGCTCCTGGGGCAGTAGGTGGTATATTGTCAGGGGTTTCTGACCAGATCATATTCACCCATTCAGGATGATCTATAAATGGGTTTCTGTTATTCTGTATCGAATATATAGCATTATTCCTATCAATTTCCCTTTGTGAA
>NZ_MAYF01000049.1 GCF_001684955.1 Chryseobacterium contaminans
TTTTCATAAGCATTAATCGCTGCTTTTTCGCCAAACACTACATTTTCTAAAGTAGATTCTTTTTTATCTCCTGAAAAAGAATTTTTGATGTCAATCCATGTTCTGTGGAGAGCACCTGCGGTGCTTGTAGTATCATCGGGATTGCCTCCCAGCTCTCTGATCAGGTTAATCAATTCTGTTTTCATGACCTGGGATTGGGAAACCATCCGGTCATAATCAGCCTTTAAAGAAGAGTGGGTGGTCCATACTTTTTCCTCTACTTTTGAAAATCCTGCAATTCTGTCATTGGTGATGTTCAGTAAATCATTGAGTACTGAAACGGTGCTTTCGTTGTTCATATTATTTATTTTTAAATGGTGTAATGATGTAGCAGGCGCATTCATTGAATAATTTACAGCACTCTGTTTTTTACTGCTATTAAAATAATAGCCGGAAATACAAATCTTGAATGAAAAAAGAAAACCTCCCGCAGATAGGAGAGGTTATTCTAAAAATAAATTGTAAACAGGTCTGTAATCGCTCTCAAACTTTTTCAAAAATAAAACAGAATCAGAAGATTATATTATGACCTGACTCATAACAGCGAAAATTTAATGGATAAAATATAATAAACCTTCCATGAACAGGAAGGTTTATAAGATCTCGAACAAAAAGTGAAGATGAAAATTTAGTATTTCAAAAGTATGAACTTATTGATCTGGTCTCTATGACTGGAATCATAATGGAAAAAATTGATACTGTTCTTTTGAAATCAACTCTTCTTTTCAATGTCTATATAAAGTTGTTTGATGATATTCAGCCGAACTTCCGGGTTGTCTTCTAAAAGCTTTAAAAAACTAGTTTTGGAAAGCTGCAGAATTTTACAGAACTCGCAGGCGACCGCATTGAATGGATATCTTTTGTCAGTAAATAATAAAAATTCACCTATACCTGCTCCTTTCTCAAGTAGATCTGTTATTACTTCGGTGCCGTTATTATAATGGGTTAGCTTTATCGTTCCGGATACGAGCTGATAATAATATTCCGGAATATCATTTTGTGTAAAAAGTGTCTCTGGACATTCTAATTCTGTAATAGTGGCTCCATATAGTAATAAAAGATCCTCTGATATAAGCATTTAGTGGCTATTTAATAAATATTACAATATAAATAAAAAATATGGGGTATCATTATGACTGTTGTCATAATAGCATGTGTTGCATGCATTTATTGTACAAATTTTAAAATAAATTGTAATAAAACTTTATTATGATACTAATCATAAAAAAGAGGAAGTATTAGTCTATACATTTGAATACACACACCACAAATATATTATTATGAAATTACTTATCATGCTAATGCTATTTACAGGATTTCTTGTTCTTAGCTGTAAAAAAGAGAACAATACCCAACAAACCAACAGTAAAAGCCTGAATACCGGAGATAGTATGGTTTCAGGAACTTCACAAGTCACACCAGACTCCGGAGATCATACTCTTCCTATGGATAGTACGGCTTATGATGTAGACTCGATTAAGAATAGTAAATAATTCTTCTTACTTCAACTAAAATGTTGTTTTCATATTGATGAAGACAATATTGGTATTACTTGGCAATTAAAAACTGATTGTCAAAATGAAAGCATTTGAAATTATATAGTAATTAATCCATACCTATTTTGTTATGGCAGAATCGTCATTGTTTAATCAGTCCGGTATACAGCTCACCTTATTATTAATGCTGATCATTATTATAGCAGGTCTGATTGTAGTTGTGCTGAAGTTTTTGGGCATATATTCCCAGATCTTAAGGCGAAGAGAGTATCTTGAAGTTCAAAAGAAAATAAAGGATATGACTCCTGAGGAAATGGAGGAATATAAAAAGAAAGAAGCACAGCAGGAATTTGAACTGCCGGAAAATCAGCTTTCAGGAAATCAGGTGCCTTCCGACGAAAAAGGAATCTTGCGGAATATAAATTCTGTTGATGAATTGAGGTTTTTTCCAACTAAAAGAAGAACCTCATCTTTTGTAAATTATATTTCCCCCGAACTCACCCGTCTTGTTTTATTTTTTCTTGGAACAGCGATATTCTGGCTGATTATCGGAACAACCTTCGGCTTATATGCGGGGATAAAATATGTAGCACCTGATGTAGACCATACGAGTTGGTTCAGTTTTGGACGATTGCGTCCTGCTCATACCAATGCCGTATTTTGGGGATGGGCTTCTCTGGCGATGGTAGGCTTATCTTATTATGTAGTGGCACGGGTCAGTAATATAGAAAACTATAACATCAGATTCGGTTATATTTCCCTTGCCATGATGAACCTGGCCGTATTATCCGGAACAATCTCCTTATTGGCAGGAATCAATAATGGAGGGGGTGAATACAGGGAATATATCTGGCCTATTATGGGAACCTTCGGTATTGGAGTAGCCTTTTCAACCTATAATCTGTTTAAGACGGTTGCCAAAAGAATTGTACATGAAATTTATATTTCCAATTGGTATATTCTTGCCGGCTTTATGTTTATCATCATTGTTATTATTGTTGGTTATTCTCCAATATGGCAGGATGGAGTTGGGGAAACCATTACACAGGGCTATTATATGCATCAGGCTATCGGAATGTGGTTTATGATGATCAACTTAGGTCTGATGTACTATTTTCTTCCGCAGCAGCTTAATAAACCTATTTATTCTTATAGTCTGGGGGCTTTAGCATTCTGGACACACATTTTGTTTTATACTTTAATAGGAACCCATCATTTTATCTTTAGTGCAATACCATGGCGGTTACAGACCACAGCTATTATTGCCAGCGTGGGAATGCTTATTCCTGTAGCAGCAGGAACCACCAACTTTCTTCTGACGTTCAATAATGCCTGGTATCAGTTAAAAACGAGCTATACACTTCCTTTTTACTTTATGGCTATTATTTTTTATTTCACAGGCTCATTTCAGGGAACCGTGGAAGCATTCAGGTATACGAATCTTCTTTGGCATTTTACTGATTTTACCGTTTCACATTCCCATTTAACCATGTATGGGATCATTACATTTATGATCTGGGCATTCTCCTATACATTAATACCACGGCTTACCGGAAAAGAACCTCCCAAATTACTGGTAGGGATACATTTCTGGTTTGCTTTACTCGGACTTCTGATGTATGTAATTGCTTTAATGATCGGAGGAACCCAGACCGGTCTGATGTGGATGAAGAAAAAACCATTTATAGACGGAGTGATCAATATGTTTCCCTTCTGGCTCTGGAGAGCGATAGGCGGATTGTTTATGTGGGTTTCCCATTTGATTTTCGGATACAATTTTTATAGAATGGTACGGATGAAGGAAACTATCAGGATTCCTAAAACGCCTTCAGAAATATTAGCTGCAAAAAAACAGTTTACCAATACAGAGTTAAATTCATAAATAAATCATCATGATGTTATTAAATGATCATAGGATACTATTTGGGTCAGCACTTTGTCTCTTTGTTTTTCTAACCCTCTATATAGCGGTTCTTCCTGCACTGGATAATCAGAGAATTAATAAACCTTTGCCACGCCAGTCAAAAGTACTTACAAAAGACCAAAAGGCAGGCAAGATGGTATACATTGAAAATGGTTGTGTTGCCTGTCATACACAGCAGGTAAGAAATGTAGAAATGGATAATGTTTTTGGAAAAAGACCAAGTATTCCGGCAGATTTTGCTATTAATAGCAGAACTGATTTCTGGAGAAATACCGCCAATTTAATGGGAACTCAGAGAGCAGGGCCCGATTTGACGAACGTAGGAGAAAGGCAGCCTAGCGCAGAATGGCATCTTATTCACCTGTATCAGCCCCGGGCAGCAGTAGAAGCTTCCATTATGCCTTCCTATGAGTTCCTCTTTATGGAAAGAGATTACCTTCAGCCTGGTGATGTAGAAGTAAAAGTCCCGGAGAAATTCCTCAAAAACAAAAGGAAAAAAATCGTTGCAACCTCTAAGGCCCTTCAATTGGTTGCCTATTTAAAATCATTAAAGCAAACAGATTTTACAGATCAATCTATAGTGCCTCCTTTTTTATATAAGCAGCCGAAAAAAGAGGAAGGAAATACTCAGGGCGCCGGAAATTTACCGGATGGCGGAGAATTGTTTACTGCAAATTGTGCATCGTGCCATCAGGCTAACGGTGAAGGAGTACCAGGAGCATTCCCTCCTTTAAAAGGAAGCCCGGTTGTAACGGGTGGAGATCTGGAACTCTATGTTACGATTATTATGAAAGGTTATGATCCAAGACCTGAATATGCAACAATGCCTCCGGTAGGAACCAATGCCAATTTTACACCGGAAGATGTTGCCGCAATTATGAATCATGAAAGAACAAGCTGGGGAAATAATGCAAAAAAAGTAACCGCTGAAGAAGTAAAAACGATTATGGATAAAATAAAATAAATATGAAAACACCATTTAAATACACCGCAGCATTCACCTTTGTCTTTATCTCCATGTACACTTTTGCATGTGATACCTGCAAGTTGAGACAACCAAAGGTGACCCAGGATTTTACGCACGGAACAGGCCCGGACAGTGACTGGGATTGGTTTATAGTGGGGCTTGTCATAGCCATCACTGTAGTTGCTTTTGCTTACTCGGTTAAATATCTGATATGGCCGGGAGAAAGAAATAAAAACCATGTTAAGTATAATTTTCTAAAGTAAACCCTCATGACAAAGGATAGAAGCAAAGTTTTTCTCTTCATTGACGATGATGCGGCTCCTATTGCGGAACTTGATACTCCTATTGTCTTTGATCTGGATACGAAAAAATTAACTGATGGGAATCATATTCTGAAAATTGTAAGCCATTCCCCATCCGGTAAAGAAGGAGTCAGGGAAATCAGTTTTACAGTAGCCAACGGCCCAACGATCAGGATTGAAGGATTGAAAAATAAAGATGTTGTGGACGGAACCTTATCATTGATGATTAATGCTTATGATAAAGGAAATCAGAAGAGCTTCCTGATTAACGGAAGTGAAACTCCGCAAACCATTCCGTTCTGGATCTGGATTATTGTTATTTTATTTACAGGCTGGGCTCTTTACTATGAAATAACGAGTGCCAATATGTAAAGGTTTTTTAAAAAAAACATGAAATTATTGATGGACAATTGTTTTTACGATGATGAATGAATGATACAATAAACATCAAAAACAAATATTATGGTTATTAGTGAAAAATTTTTATTTGCTGCCGGTGCAGAAATAAGAGTATATAATTCAGGAGAAGTTATATTTTTTGAAGGAAATGCTCCTCTTTACTATTATCAGGTTATAAAGGGAAAAGTAAAATTGAGTAACCTTAGTGACAATGGTAAAGAATTCATACAAAATATTATGTCGGAAGGGCAGGCCTTTGGAGACTCCTTATTATTTACTGATAAACCTTATCCAATGGATGCGATAGCGCTGGAGTCCTGTGAAGTAATAAGACTTTGTAAAAACAACTTTTTAAGTATGCTGAAGGTATATCCGCAATTATATTCATCAGTTTGCAAATCACTGTCCGATCGTTTGTATTATCAGTATATTATGCTGCAGGCTAATTCATCCCCCAACCCGGCAGAAAGGATTATTGGATTACTGGAGCATTTAAAAAGCAGCCAGGCTAATCAGGCTCCTTTTTCATTTAAAATTCCACTCACAAGGCAGCAATTGGCTAATTTGACAGGGATCTGTGTAGAAACGGCTATCAGAACCATTAAGGTGATGGAAAAGAACCGCCTGCTTAAAATTAAAAACCGTAAGATATTTTTCTGAACAGTAATATCTTTTTTATAACTGAAAAAAATCAAAAAAAAATCCGTTTATGAGCCAAATCATAGTAAAGAGAATGAATGCTTTGTACATTTGGTATACATTAAAATCATATTTCTCAGTCGATCTTTTTTAGCGGATATTAAAATCCGATATCTTAAAATAATTACAAAAAATATAACTGTTTATTGCTGTCTAATACTAGTCACGGCCAGCAATAGTCATCACTAAATATTAATATAAAAATTTCAATTATGAACACTAGAAATTCAAGAAACCGTAGTTCAAGAGGACATTCAGAAGAAAACCTGGAGGAAGTATACCAACTAGGATATGATCATGGTTATAATGACGCATCCCAGGATGAAGATTATGATGATGATTTTTCAGAGTATGAAGATTATTTTGACGACGAATACGATAACGACTATGACGATGATGAAGAGTATGATGACGATGAAGATTATGATGATGACGAAGATTATGATGATGACGAAGAAGATTACGATGATGAGGATGATGAAGATGATGATAACAGAGGCCGAAGAGGTGGCGGAAACCGTGGAAACAGAAACCAGCAGAGAGACAGCCAGGGAAGATTTACTTCCGGAGGTGGCAGAGGAAGCTCTGGTAGCAGTTCACGTGGACGTTCAGGCTCACGTTCAGGTTCAGGTTCAAGATCCGGTTCTCAGTCAGGAGGCAGAGGCAGATCTTCATCCTCTGGAAATGGTACTTCAAGAAGAGGCTTTGCTTCTATGAGTAAAGCAGAACGTACCAGAATCGCCCGTATGGGAGGAGAAGCTTCCCATGGAGGAGGTAGATCTTCAGGTTCAAGATCAAACTCAGGTAACTCAGGAAGATCAGGATCATCAGGCAGAGGATCAAGATCTGGTTCCGGAAGCAATAGCAGCTCAGGTCGTGGTTCAAACTCAGGTTCCGGAAATGGTACCTCAAGAAGAGGTTTTGCTTCTATGAGTAAAGCAGAACGTACCAGAATTGCCCGTATGGGAGGACAGGCTTCTCACGGTGGAGGCAGGTCGTCAGGTTCTGGAAGATCTGGTTTTGGCGGCAGACGTAATAATTCATAATTCACTTTAAGATTACCTCTTTATATTGTATAGAGGGGTAATCTTTTATCATCAAATCTACTGAATATAATGGCAACGAAAACATTAGACACCAATAGTACTAAAGGCACATCTGAAAGTATGTCAGATCCGGCCAAAAAAACAACGCCAACAGGCACGGCAAATAATGAGCATGAAAATGAAAACTCCAATCTCCGGAAGTTTTTTATTTCTGCATTAAAAGATATTTATTTTGCAGAAAATGCAATCATAGAGGCCTTGGATAAAATGCAGGAAGCAGCTACCACAGAAGAGTTGAAAGATGCATTTGAAGATCATCAGCTTCAAACCAAAAAGCACGTCAGCAGACTGGAAAAGGTCTTTAAGCTGCTTGATGAAAAACCTGAAAAAAAAGAATGCGAAGCCATAAAAGGAATCATCAAAGAAGGTGAGGAGGTCATAAAATCCACTGAAGACGGCTCTATGACGCGTGATGCAGCCTTAATCATAGCAGCGCAGAAAGTAGAACATTACGAAATAGCAACCTATGGCGGACTCGTTCAGCTAGCGCTTACCATGGGGCATGATAAAGCTGCAGATCTGCTTGAAGAAACGTTACAGGAAGAAGAAGATACAGATTATCACCTGACAGAAATTGCTGAAACTTCTATCAATTTTGAGGCTGAGCAGGAGGATTAATGTTCATAACGGTAAACCATATGTCCTATGGGCATGTGGTTTATTTTTTTAAGAAATACCATCATGAAAACTCAAGAATTAACCCAATTACTGCGTGAAAGAAACTTTTCTGAAACCGAAAACAAAGGAAGCTGGTTTAAAGACGGAACTTTCATTTACTCTAAAGAAATTACCCATCATATTTATCTGTTGTACATCATCTTTGAAGACAATATCCAGGGACTGATTGCGAAATTCTATGATGGTACTTTTATAGGAAAACGTGAACCAACAGAAGTAATGTTTTATATGTCTGTAAAAGATAAACATGATGTTGACTATTTTGATAAGTTTTTAGAAGTTCTTCTGGTAGAATAATAACATCGTTAATACCCATTAATAATTATAAATATGAAAGCAGCTGTTATACATGGACCTGGTTCCATTACTTGTGATACCGTGGAAGATCCCCGTATTAAAGACCCTCACGATATTATTCTAAAGGTTACTTCTACGGCCATCTGTGGAAGTGATTTGCATATGTACTCAGGAGGGATACCCCAGCCACGCCCTATGGTTATGGGCCACGAATTTATGGGGATTGTTGAAGAAGTTGGGCAGAATATTACCCATTTAAAAATAGGCGACAGGGTAGTAGTTCCATTTCCGATTTCTTGCGGAAGTTGTTTTTTCTGCCAGCATGATCTGCCGACAGCCTGTGAACATAGCAATCCGGAACATTATGGCCCTGAAGGTGGCCTGATTACAGAAAAAGGAGGTGCATTATTTGGTTATACAGATCTTTATGGAGGATATGACGGAGGCCAGGCTCAATATGTAAGAGTTCCTTATGCTCATATAGGACCGAGAAAAGTTCCGGAAAATCTTTCTGATGAGCAGGTGCTTTTTCTTACTGATATTTTCCCCACAGGCTATACCGGGGTAATGTGGGGGAATTTAAAAGGTGGGGAAACAGTTGCTATATTTGGAGCAGGTCCTGTAGGTTCAATGTCTGTGAAAAGTGCTATGCTGCATAATGCTAAAAAAATAATCGTTATAGATACCCAGCAATACCGGTTAGATCAGATTAAAAGCTTAACCGGTTGTGATACCATTTTATGGAAAGATGCTAAAGAAGTCATTCAGCAAATCAGGGATCTAACAGATGGAAGAGGAGCTGATCTGTGTATTGATGCGGTAGGTTTTGAACCGGATAGAAATATTCTGGACCGGGCAAAAGCTGTTTTAAATCTGGAGAAAGGATCAATTAAAGTTCTTGAAGCCTGTATGAGTGCTGTACGGAGAGGAGGTATTGTCTCTGTTCTGGGTGTTTATCCCGTTAATTATGATAATTTCAGATTAGGACAAATATTTGATAAAGGGATTACTATAAGAGCGGGACAATGTAATGTACATCCTATAATAGATCAGCTTTTAGAGTATGTTCAAAGTGGGCAGGTTGTACTGGATGATATTATTACCCATAGGCTCTCTCTGGAAGAAGTCGCAAAAGGATATGAAATTTTTGACAAAAAAGAAGACGGCTGTGTAAAGGTGGTTCTTGACCCTTGGAAGTCTAAATAATATCTAATACCAACTTCAGATTCGACTAAAAAGTTATATAAAAAAATATGCGCAAATTGTCCTAAATTTGCGCATATTGTCGTTTGTGGGCAAGACGAGCGTATCTTCAAACACTTTTATCGATGATTTGGTTCGTTTGAGCCAAATTAAACAGGAATTACAAAATTCATTTTTATCAAATAATTTCTTTTAGTTTGTGCTTAATGCAATTTAATCTAAAAAACGAATAAAAAAACAGTATTGGAATAATAAATCTTTAGTTGTCTGTTTCTGTCCTGTACCATAACCGAAGAGATATCGAAATATTTTGTTGAAGATTTAAAAAGGATTTCTGGAATTTTAAAGCAGTAACCCATAGTGCATTTAGGTAATATAGATTTTTAAGTTATTGATATTCCTATTTGCATTTCTGTTTATTGTTTAAAGTAAACTTTTCTGCTAATAATTTTGTATTCTGTTCCATATGGTTA
>NZ_MAYF01000050.1 GCF_001684955.1 Chryseobacterium contaminans
GCTTTTGAATAAATCTTTAAAAGAAAACTAAAATCTGTAAGTAATTGTTCTTGAAAGAAAAGGAATGGATCATACATTCCTATCTTTTTACAATGTTAGAGACTTTATAATTTGGTATTATGTGGAAGAAGACCAGGTTCAAATAAGTAGAAAATAATTTTCGGAGAAAGTAATAAAGAAAGAGTTGAGGGAAGAAACTCTTGCTTTATCATACTTGTGTTTTCAGAACCTTCTAAACGTTTTTTTCATCGCCACAACATTTTACAAGTTTTATGCCAAAAATATAATTAGTGTTAAAATCTATTGTTAGAGGGTTGATTATCCGACATTTTATAGATTAAATGAAATATGTTTTTGGGTTACAAAAATAATTTGTACCTTTGCACACCCTTTTAGGGGTAAATTATGTTTAATCTTTAACTAAAACGTGTGAATACATTAAGTTACAAAACTGTTTCAGCGAACAAAGCTACTGCTAATAAAGAATGGGTTGTGGTAGACGCTGAAGGACAGCCGTTAGGAAGACTAGCTTCTACGGTTGCAAAGATTTTGAGAGGTAAGCACAAAACGAACTACACGCCTCACGTAGATTGTGGTGATAACGTAATCGTTTTGAATGCTGGGAAAATTACACTTTCCGGAAACAAGTGGGCTGATAAGACTTATATCTGGCATACAGGATACCCTGGTGGACAGAAGTCTATGACTGCGGCTGAACTTCAAAAGAAAGATTCTTTAAAGGTATTAGAGAAGTCTGTAAAAGGTATGTTACCTAAAAACAGATTAGGTGCTGCTATCCTTAAGAACCTTTATTTATATGAAGGAACTGAGCACAAACATGAAGCTCAACAGCCTAAAACAATTAATGTTAACGAATTTAAATAATTAATTATGTCTATAGTTCACAAAATCGGAAGAAGAAAAACTTCTGTAGCTAGAGTTTATGTAAAACCAGGTTCTGGAAACATTACAGTAAACGGTAAAGATGCTAAAGAATATTTCTCTACAGACGTGATGGTTTATAAATTAAACCAACCGTTCATCCTTTCTGAGACTGTTGGTCAGTATGATGTTACCGTAAACGTATTCGGTGGTGGTAATACAGGTCAGGCAGAGGCTATCAGATTAGGTATTTCAAGAGCTTTATGCGAAATCAACGCTGAGTTCAGATTAGCATTGAAGCCAGCTGGTTTACTTACAAGAGACGCAAGAATGGTGGAAAGAAAGAAGCCAGGTCAGAAAAAAGCAAGAAAGAGATTCCAATTCTCAAAACGTTAAGATTTCTCGTTGGCAGATGGCTTATGGCTACTGGCTACAGGAATGTATTAAATTTTTTTTAAACTTAATCTCGGCGAAAAGCCAATTGCCAAAAGCAAAAAGCAAACCGCCAATTGCCCGTTACGTTTAGCATCCAAACGCTTCTCCCATCTAAAGAAGTTGTTGATTGTTTAAAAGACGGAAAGTAAACTAACAAAAACAGAAAACATGGCAAAAGCAAATGTAAAAGACCTTTTAGAGGCTGGCGTACACTTCGGTCACATGACTAGAAAGTGGAACCCAAATATGGCTCCATACATTTTTATGGAGAAGAACGGTATTCACATTGTAGACTTACATAAAACAGCAGTTAAATTAGATGAGGCGTGCAGCGCTTTAGAAAAATTAACTTCTGCAGGTAAAAAAGTTCTTTTCGTAGCTACTAAGAAGCAAGCGAAAGAAGTAGTTGCAAAACACGCTTCTGAACTTAATATGCCTTATATTACAGAAAGATGGCCTGGAGGTATGTTAACGAACTTCGTTACTATCAGAAAGGCGGTAAAGAAGATGAACTCTATCGACAAAATGAAAAAAGACGGTACGTTCGAAACTTTATCTAAAAAAGAAAGATTACAAGTTGACAGACAAAGAGCTAACCTTGAGAAGAACTTAGGTTCTATCGCTGACATGGTGAGACTTCCTTCTGCTGTATTTGTAGTTGACATCTTAAGAGAACACATCGCGGTAACTGAAGCTAAGAAACTTGGTATTCCAGTTTTCGGTATCGTTGATACAAACTCTGACCCTAGAAAAGTAGACTTCGTTATCCCAGGAAACGATGATGCTTCTAAGTCTATTGATATGATCCTTAGCGTAGTTTCTGAATCTATCAAAGAAGGTCAGTCTCAAAGAAAAGCTGATAAAGAAAAATCTAAAGAAGAAGGAGAAAAGGTATCTGCTGATACAGATGCTGATTTCGATGCAGAATAATTAAAGATTTTCTTTAATATAGGAAAAACGCTGGATTTCGGTCCAGCGTTTTTTTATTTATATCGTCTCTCAGATTTTACAGATCATATCCTTTTATACTTCCATATAAGCTCAAATGCCGGCTTTAAATAGTTGTTACAGCGAAATGTAAATAACGCTTGTGAGAGAGCCGGAATTAATTGCCCTTAGTATTCCGGGAAATATTACAATAAAAAATAAACCCTCACAGGTTATTGTGAGGGTTTATTTTTTAGTTCGTTATTTTGATACTGTATGAACTTGTAATAAATTTTGTAGACTGATAGGATGAGTTACACAACATTCCTGATAATCTGTAGCTTTGGTTTTTAGGAACCATCACCGCTCCAATTTTTCCGGCTCCAATGGGAACCTTTTTAAAATATCCGTTTCCACTGATGGTAAGAACCATATTACAGCGGGAGGCATTTTCTACTGAAAGGGAGGTTCTGGGATTGCTGGGATCAGCTTCATTAAGGAGATCTGTAAGAACTTCAGCTGTTTCTGATTTATAGGTCTTCATCAGTTCATTATATTCTCTCTCTGTATTAGCTGCACTACCACCACCTGTACTGGTAGGATAGGGATTTCTAATTGGATAACCGCCATAATTAACACTACAGCTGGTAAGGATGATTGAAATCCCGGTAAGAACTAATAGCTTTTTCATACCTATTTATTTTTTGCTTCTTTTTTTTAATGGTTTTTCAGACACTGCCGTTATTGTGGAAACTCGTGGAGTTCCTGGCTGGGCTGGATTATCTATAGTCACAAAGATACTTCTTTTTATGTCTTTCTGAGAGAAGTATTTCATATCACAAACATTACTGTTCAGGGTATAAAAGCCTTTATTAATGATAATAAAGTTTTCCCCGTGTGCAGGAACAGCGAGATTGTAATAATCTTTCCCCTCGATCCTAAGAACAATGTTACAGTCTGAATTATTCTTAAATAAAAGAATTGATTCTTTTTTAGTAATATCTTCATTAAGCATTGTATTCAGAAGCTGTACGGTTTTCTCCTTATGCTCTGCAGATGTTTCGGCAATTAAGCGCTTAAATTCTTCCGCTTCATTAGAATTGGGATCTTTCATGGCATTTTTGGGAATGTCTGCAATAACGGGCCTGGCCTCCATAGGTTTGGCAGTACGCGCTCCCTTTGTCCATTCAGAGTTTTTTAATGCAATAAGCTTAGGTTTTAGCACACTCTTTTTAGGATCGTCAGGATGTGCGGTCTTAAGATATTCTTCAATTTCCTTAATATTTGTGCTTTTTAAGATGTCTTTACTGCTTTTTTGAGCGTGTGTAAAGCCGGAGGTAAGGAAAGTGAAAAATAAAATCGTCAAAAATTTTTTTTTCATCAAAGGTGTTTGTTTATTTCATCAGTTAATCCGGAATTTTATATAGGTTATAGTTTTCCCTTTTGCTGAGAATAGCCCTTCATAATACGTTTGAATATCTCTCAAATGTGGTGTATTAGGATCATATTCCGGAGCTCCATAGATATCATGGTGAGCCGAAATGATTTCATGTCCTGCTCCCTGTAAATACCCCAGTGTATAGCCGTGAAGGAATTCAGAGTCTGTTTTCAGGTGGACAATTCCACCTGGTTTAAGGAATTTTTTATAACGTGCTAAAAAGTCCGGGTGTGTAAGTCTGTGTTTTGTTCTTTTATATTTGATCTGTGGATCCGGGAAGGTAATCCAGATTTCGTCCACTTCATTTTCAGCAAAAAAATAATCTACAAGTTCGATTTGTGTTCTTAAAAAAGCAACATTATTCATATTGTTTTCCACCGCTTCTTTAGCTCCAAACCAAAATCTTGCCCCTTTAATATCTACCCCAATAAAGTTCTTTTCAGGAAATGTTTTAGCCAATCCTACGGAATATTCTCCTTTTCCACAGCCTAGCTCCAGAACAATCGGGTTGTCATTTTTAAAGAAGTTCTCTCTCCATTTTCCTTTAAGTTCAAAGCCTTTTAAAGCCTCTTCTCTTGTAGGTTGAATTACATTTGGTAATATCTTGTTTTCTGCAAATCTTGCTAATTTATTCTTGCCCATGAGTCATTTATAAAATGACTGCAAAAGTAATAAAATTTACACAGAATTAAGGCCTTTTAGCTTTAAAAGACCTATGGTGAAACTATTATATTGTTTTGATTATTTTGCTGTTGCGCTGCCTAAAGCAACCATGATTGGTTTTTGAATAGTTTTTTGTGATGCATACTGTGCTCCACATACCAGGCTTGTGAAAAGATATTGTCCTTTTTCTACTACAATTGAGTTGTCTTTATGAGCCGGAACAGCAAGTCTGTACTTTGTATTTCCTACCCCTTCCATTCTTACAATAATATTGCAGTCAGATTGATTTTGGATGAGAACAATACATTCTTTGGCGTTGGGATCATTATCAAATAAAGAATTAAGGATTTTAACAGTCTTGTTTTGATGTTCAATAGGAGAGACGTTCATCAGCATATTAAATTCCTCCGCCTCTGCGTTGGGAATAGCTGTATTGGCGGCTGTGTTTACAACAAAAGTATTTTGCGGGTTGCTTGGTGTATAAGTTTCCGTTGGTTTTTTGGCAGCAAGCTCTGCTTTATATTTGGCAATTTGCTTCTGTTTGATAATAGCATTCATTTCATCAAATGTGATCTTTGTAGAAGGCCGTCTTCTTAGTAAGGCCAGCATTTCCTGCATATCTTTTACTTTTTGATCCTCAGGATGGGCATTTTTGATGTATTCTTTCATCATTTCCATAACGCGGGGCTTCAGTACAGATCTTCGGGGGTCATCAGGGTGGGCATCCCTTAGGAAGGCATTGATTTCGTAGATATTATTGCTTTTCAGAATTTCACTATAATCTTTTCCCTTCTTTTGGGCAGACACGCTGAAAAACAAGACCGAGGCAAGAAGTAAAAGTATTTTTTTCATTAATATAATATTAAGTTAAAAATTGGGTACTTTTTCTTAATTTGTGTTTGGGTCGATTAGTCTTTAGTTGGATAACGAAATAGTATTGTTTTTATTTTAAACACATGATCGTTACATAAAATTAAACATATTTTTATATATAAATGAAATGTATTATATAAAAAGCGAATGATTAATAATAGATGTTTTCGTCTTGCCACAAAAAAATCCATGTCAAACTGCATGGATTTTTATATAGATTTCAATTGTTATTTATCGGTTGGCTGGGTTTGTTGAGGAGTTACCACTTCCTGAAGATGTGAGTTTCTTAATCTCTTTTGATAAATAGGCATATATTTTTCAATAGGAATTTTTATTGCTTCAAAGTTTCCTGCCTGTACATAAGGCTGTATATTTTCTGAAGTATATACAAATTGTAAAAAGTTATCAATCAGGTTTTCCGGAATCTTAAACTTCGCAAAATAATCTTTTCCTAAGTAATTTTTAACCTGAGCGATAGAGCTGTTCATTCTTTCATAAGCCTGATAACGCTGTTTTTTCTTTCTTTCACCAGAAAGCATATCATAAATACTTTCAAGACTGAAAGTAAGTCCGCCATCCCTTAATCCGGCAACAGGAAGTTCAGGTGGTGTTCCGTCTCCCTTAGGTTCAGGAAGTCCGATGACTTTTTTAATGGCCAATGCTTTATCTTCTTTTCTGAGAGAGTTTACATCATATCTGAGGTTTCCTGTAGGTTTAAACCTGCTGAGTACAATTTCCTGGATCTCATAATAGGCTATTTTTAGTTCTACGAGGTTTTTCTGTCCTAATAACTGAGGGGTTATCTTGATATCTTTTCTTTCCGTAACAATAGAGGTAAAGCGGATAACGTCTCCGGGATTGGCCGGAACATTGAAATTACCATTATAGTCAGCAAGCACAGTTTTTTGTGTATTAAGATTGGTAACATATACCTGATTAAGATAAAGGATAGAGTTATCTCTTAGAAATACCTCTCCGGAATATGTTTGAGCATTGATTTTTGCCAGAAAAATCAGTAGCAACAGAGTAAACAGTTTCTTCATATAATTGGCAAAATTACATAGAAATACAGCAATTTGTGCTTAGTTAGATAAAGAATAGTGGTTAAAGTTATATTAAACTTTAGTATTGAATTGTTAATGAATGTTATAAATGTATTTCCGATTCAGATTAACGCCGGAATGATAATAAAAAGGTCGAAAGAACATTGCTTTCTTTCAACCTTTCAGATGTTTTATCGGTGTCTGACCAGCAGCCAGCTTGTGTACTTGATTGAAACGGAGGAACCATATTCTGTCCAGCTGATAAAATACCAGTAAGTGGCTGTAGGAGTATATCTGCCACCAACTCTTCCGTCCCATGTATATCGATTTTCACGAGTACCTCTGAAAAGTTCGGCTCCGTAGCGGTCGAAGATTCTGAATACAAGATTATCGTGAGACATTAATGCTGAATAATCAATTGTTTCGTTGCGTCCATCACCGTTAGGGGTAATGGTATTGATTAGGTTAATAATAGCAAATTCCTTTTTCACTTCTGCACACATTTTAGAGTCTCTTACTACTACATAATGTGGACCCCTTGGTACATCATAGAAAACATTTGAAGTCTGCCATATAACTCCATCCAAAGAGTATTCATAAGGAGGAGTGCCACCACTTGCTCCAATTTTTACGGTTGTTCCATCAATTTCAATGGAGGTAATGGTTGGGATTGTGTATTCGGTAACATTCACATTTTGTTTGTAAGTACATCCATTAGAAGTAAGTTCCACCCAATAACTTCCGGCTGGTACATTGGTGATGGAAGGGGAAGTAGCTCCGGTACTCCATAAATATTTCTCAAATCCGGGGCCTGCGTCCAGAGTTGTTGTCGTTTTAGGACAAATCATCTTATCTGTAAGAATGGCTGATGCTTTAGGGATTTTAATCGTAATTTTTAGGGAAGCAACTTCCGGACAACTTCCATTTTTTTCAAAACGGATATAGAATGTTTGGGGTGTCGTAATATTTACTGTTGAAGTGATTGGGCCAACATTGGTCTGAGCATCAGCTAGACTTGTATGAAAAGTAAAAGTCACAGTTGGATCTAAAACAAACATAGGGATAAACTGGGCTAGGTTTACCGTTTTTATTCCATCCAAGTCATCATCACATACATTTTCTGTTACAGACTGGCTTGCTAACTTTATTTTGTCTCCAATACTGAATTTTAAAGGTTTAATTACGGGGGCGCATCCGTCAGGAGAATCTACTCTGATATAGATTGTGGTAGTGGTGGTATAGCTCCAGTTATTCGGTAGGGTATTGGTATTTCCTGCATTGGCATCTGTTAAATTTGCATAATATCTAACCGTAAAATAATTGGGATTGTTAAGGACAATGGGTGTGATGTTTGAAAGATTGATATTTACTGTCCCATCGAAATTATCATCACAGAATATGCCATTGTAATTATCAGGCACTACAGCTTTATTATAAAGAGATAGTGTTATTTGAGCAATGCTTTTACATCCAAGTGTATTTTTGAGCACAGCATACACGATGGTGCCATTTACTGCTGAATAAATGTCAGGAGTGGTAATTAAAGCTGCGGGGTTTTCTGTTTGTGCGTCAATTAAAGTAGGATAGAAGGTTTTATTAACAGGGTTATTGGTTGTTACACTGGCGGTGGTAAGGTTAAATGTTCCTTTTCCATTTACATCACAGGCAAATAATACTGCATTGGTAGCAACAATAGCTTTAATGCTAATATTTACAGTTACCGTTTCGCAATCAGGAAAATCAGGATCATTTCCACAGAAAGTGTAGGTAAATGTATCATTTCCAGCGGTACCAGGAGTATTGACGGTATAAGTAATAACTCCGGTAGTGGGGTTTATAACAGCTGTACCCAAGGCTGGAGGAGTAGTGATAGCTACAGTAGCTGGTACAGGAGTTTGAGTTGAACTGCTGAATGCCGGGGTAATGGTTTGTGAAGTACAAACATCATAGTTTGTAGTAGTCAGTTTAGTACAATTGGTAACTTTGAATTGCTCAGTAATCAAAGGAGCACAGCTTCCCATTGTTACAGAACAGGTATAATATCCTGATTGAGCTGGAGTAATAGAAGCACTGTTGGCTCCTGGAATTGCAATTCCGTTTCTGTACCATTGGTAGGTATCATAAATAATGGGATCTACAGTAAGTTCAATTCCCGGAATACAAGATCCTCCGGATTTTAATATAACGGGCTGTGTGGGAAAACCTGCAAAGAATCCTCCATATCCTACCGCATCACTTCCTGCTGTGATTCCTGCGGTAATGGCTTTATTTGAAACTATTGTTATTGTTCCTGTGATATTAGGAATGCCATAAGTAACCCAGTTGTTAGTTCCTGTCATATTATAAGGGCCTGTAGAGGCAGGCGGAGTGCCTCCGTTTACAGTAACTATAGCTCCTTTTTCTGTAATAAGGTTGAGTTTTGTGGGAATATTAAGTACTCCTGAAGGGTTTATATTGGAATGAACAAAGTTTTCATTGATGAAACCCAGTTCATTGATCTGTTTGGGAAGATAACAATTTAAAGCAGGAATAAAGTTGAAACCTCCGGTAGCTACTTCATTCGAGGTATTTGAATCTCCTGCCAAGATCTGGTAAACATAGGCGTTCTTGGAGGTTTTAATATATAGGTTATAGTGACCTCCTCCCTGTAGACTGTATTTGGTGTCCGGAATTACAAAATATTTTCCGGTATTGATTGTGGCAATAGGTGTTAATTCGTTATTCACATAGATCTGGGTGTTGTCCTGGGTAGCAATAACCACAGCTCCTTCCATATTGGCTCCAATACTTCCATTACCCTTAACGAGGGCAAACTCACTCCCGAGTCTGTCAACGGGAACAGCCTGATCCATTAAGATATCAGAACTGGTTGGGAAATTTCCGGCATACTGGCCATTGAAGTTTCCATTAGTAACATTAATGGGTTTGTTTGAGGTGATTTTAGCCCCGATAAACCCATCAAAATTTCCGGCAATATTTCCAAGACCATCAATAATATAGGATTGCCCTTTGTTTAAGGTAATGTTTAAAGTCGGGTTGGTAGTTCCAGTAGTTCCATTTGAGAATTGTACAAGCGGACTGTAGCCGCTAATGGTAACAGTAGTGTTATCTTCTGTAGCCAGTATACTGGTCATAAAATTTAGAATATCATTATTGACACTGATAGGTACTGATGCTGCAAAAAATGTTTTTCCTGTTGAAGGTATTCCCTTAGATGTAATGATTTCCGCATGGTTGAATACTGAAAACCTTAGGTTCGCATAAAACGGAAA
>NZ_MAYF01000051.1 GCF_001684955.1 Chryseobacterium contaminans
TGATTTTTATAAAGGTAAATGTTATGTTAGCCTGGTTGGATTTATGTTTTTAAATACAAAATTATTGGGTTTCCCTGTTCCTTTTCACCGCAATTTTGAAGAAGTGAACCTAAGATTTTATGTCAAGAAAAACGAAAGCGGAGAATGGAAAAGAGGAGTGGTTTTTATTAAAGAAATTGTTCCGAAGCTGGCTTTAAGCTTGGTTGCCAATTCTGTTTACAGAGAAAATTATCATACCCTGCCGATGAAAAGTCAGATTCACCATCAGGAAAATGAATTGCTGATCCGGTATTCATGGAAAGATAAAAATTGGCATTCTATTCAGATCACGGCAGAAAATAAAGTACAACCGATGGTGGCAAATTCAGAATTTGAATTTATTACAGAACATTATTATGGTTTTACCAAAAAAGAAGATAAAACCTCAGAATATGAAGTCTGTCATCCTAAATGGGACTGCTATCAGATAAAAGATTATCAATTGGAAATTGATTTTCAAAAGATTTATGGAAATGACTTTGAAGCCCTCAATCATCAGGAGCCTATTTCTGTAATGCTGGCCGAAGGCTCAGAAATAAAAGTGAAAACAAAACAATACATCATCCAATAGCCAGCATTCTTATCCCCTGAATCACTCATCTATAAAACTCACAAAAATGAAAATAATTATCGCTGCCGGAACCGGATTTCTCGGCCAAAACTTAGAAAAATATTTTACAGAAAAAGGCGAGCAGGTCTATATCCTTACTCGTAATCCTCAACGTAAAAACGAGATCTATTGGGATGCAAAAACAATAGGTGAATGGAAAAATAGCCTAGAACAAGCTGATGTACTTATCAATCTTACAGGAAAATCTGTTGATTGCAGGTATCATGAAAAGAATAAAGCAGAAATTTATACATCAAGAATTGACAGCACAAAAATATTACAGAAAGCAGTGGATAATTGTATCGCCCCTCCAAAAATCTGGTTGAATGCAAGTTCTGCTACCATTTATGTTCATTCTGAAAAACACCTGAATACAGAGGAAAACGGAATTATTGGAGATGATTTTTCAATGAATATCTGTAAACGTTGGGAAAAAGAATTTTTTAAGATTCAGCATGATGGAATAAGAAAAGTTGCCCTTCGTACCTCAATTGTATTGGGAAATAGTGGCGGTGCATTTCCAAAACTGAAAATGATTACAAAGCTAGGACTGGGAGGAAAACAGGGAAGAGGAAACCAGATGGTAAGCTGGATTCATATTGATGATTTCTGTAAAGCTGTAGATTGGATTATCCAAAATAAGAATATAAAAGATACCATTAATATTACCGCTCCGTTTCCATTATCAAATGAAATCATGATGAAAAAACTAAGAAAAGGGTTTAGAATTCCCCTTGGATTGGATGCTCCGGTATGGCAGCTGGAGATAGCTTCTATAATCCTGAAAACTGAAACAGAATTATTACTGAAGAGCCGTAATGTTTACCCTGAAAAGCTCCTGAAAAGCGGATTTCATTTTTCTTATCCCACTTTTGAAGAAGCTCTTTTTAAGTTAAATGGCTTTTGATTCCTGTGGCCGGCATAAAAAATAAAAGAGCAGGAATATATCCCGCTCTTTTAAAAAAAATATAATTAATTAAAAACTTTCTAATATTTTCTTGCAAGCAGTACGTTCAACAGGAATGTCCCGGCCCAGTTACTGCTGTTTCCGCCATTAGTTCCCATAAAGTCTACACGGGCAACAGATACCGTTAGTCTGGTTTTGCCTCCTACATTGGCAAGACTCACAAAAGAGGCGGTAAATACATCCGGAAAGCTGGAATTATTTCCTGCTGTGAGAATAGGATACATATTGGTTACATTGAACGGAGCTCCTTGATATTCATACACAAGAGTCATTCTACTGCTGTTTGTAAAGCCGGTAGTAGAGTTTGCTGCACCAAATGCAGAACCTATAGAAGATTTACTGATGATCCACCAAGCATCAGTTCCCGTTCCTGTATCAAAGGATGTATTGGCGTGGTTTGTCCAGTCTGCAACCGGAGAACTTGATCCGCTATGAGGCGGTATGGTAAGTTGTGCCCCATAAATCTCAACGTTACTTGGTTTAGGAAGAACTGTAAAAGAAAGATCCCATGTTCCGCCAGTCGTATTACTGTTGTTAACAACTTCTGCATAGGCTCCTAAAGGAATTACAAAAGACGCTACCGGAGTATTATCAATTCGTAGTGTATTGCCGCTTGAAGCCTGAAGTGTAATGTTGGAAGAAGAGATATTCTTGATCTTGTAAATCCTTCCTGTATAGCTTGAAGCTGCTGTGCCAATAACAGGAAGTGTAAAGGTTGCATTAGCAGTTCCATTGTAGGTAATATAGTGATCTGTAGCCAGTATACTATAAGTAGTAGTTGTTACCTCTTTATAACCGGCTCTTAAAGATCCGTTGACTGCTAAAGTACTATTGGGTGTTGTGGTATTAATACCAACCTGTGCATTTAAAGTCATTGCACCAAACAGGAAAATTGAAATATATTTTCTCATATTGTCTTTTTTTAAATGTTTTTACAAAAATATAGAAAAATAGTTATTGTTATGTATTTTTTTTAATGATTTTAAGGTTATTTTAATTTATATCTCTTATATGTGATATATTTATTTGTGAAATAAGTTGCTTTTTATATTTGTAACTGTCATATTTTCTGTTTGTTGTGTTTTTTTTAGCTTAAAAATGGTTGATTTGTCAATAATATCCTTTTATTATTTATTTTTAATAAAATGTTAAAATTTATCAGTTTATTTAGAATGTTTATTAATTATTTTGTTGTTTTAATGTATAGATATACTGTGCTTTACAAATAAATGTTGGTATGATATATGTAGGCTTAAAGTATAAACCGGATGAACTTAAATAAAACTCTTGAGTTCATCATAAAATATAAGCATTATGAAAAAGATAATTGTCTTAACGCTATTATTAGGCTTATCTACGAGTGTTTTTGCCCAAAAACATCCTCCTGCACCTCCTCATCCTTCAAAAAATGAATTAATCAGTCTTAAGCAGAAGGAGCTAGATAAAAAATACAATACAGAAAAGAAACTGATCATGAATCATCCACTGGCAACCAAACAAATGAAAAGAGATCAGATGAAGGCTTTAAATAAAAGATATCAAACTGAAAAACGATTGCTTAGACAAGTGAAATAACGCGGATTTCTTGCACTTATTAAAATTTGACAGGTAAAATTTCATCAAAGGAATTTTACGGACTTTTCAGATTAAAATAATTTTTATTGAAAGAGAATGCTTTTTGTGTTCTCTTTTTTGTGTAAAATTAAATGAAAATGGCTTATTGGTGGATTTTAAGATCAATTTGCAGAAACGTGAAACATCCAATATTTTTCCTTAAATTCGCATAAAAATTTTTAAAGTAATGAATTACGATATTATTGTCATTGGAAGTGGTCCTGGTGGATATGTTACTGCGATCAGAGCAGCACAATTGGGTTTCAAAACCGCAATTATCGAGAAAGAAAACTTAGGAGGAATTTGCCTTAACTGGGGATGTATTCCAACCAAAGCTTTATTGAAATCTGCTCAGGTTTTTCATTATATCAACCATGCTGAAGACTACGGATTAAATAAAGTGGAAGCAAGCTTTGAATTCCCGAATGTGATTCAGAGAAGCCGTGGTGTTGCCAGCAAAATGAGCAAAGGAATCGAGTTCTTAATGAAAAAGAACAAGATTGACGTAATTCTTGGTACTGCAAAAGTACAGAAAGGTAAAAAAGTTTCTGTTACAGATAAAGACGGTAAAGTAGTAGAATATAGTGCAAACCACATTATCATCGCTACAGGAGCTCGTTCAAGAGAATTACCGAACTTACCGCAAGATGGTAAAAAAGTAATCGGATACAGACAGGCACTATCTCTTCCTAAACAGCCGAAATCTATGATCGTTGTAGGTTCCGGAGCGATTGGGGTAGAATTTGCTGACTTCTATAATACAATGGGAACTAAAGTAACTATTGTTGAATTTATGCCAAATATCGTTCCTGTAGAGGATGAAGAAATCTCTAAACACCTAGAGAAATCTCTGAAAAAATCTGGAATCGAAATTATGACAAATGCTTCTGTAGAAAGCGTTGATACCACAGGAGAAGGAGTAAAAGCTAACGTTAAAACAGCTAACGGAAACATTACGCTTGAGGCTGATATCTTATTATCTGCTGTAGGTATTGCTGCTAATATCGAAAACATCGGTTTAGAAGAAGTAGGAATCCAGACAGATAAAGGTAGAGTTTTAGTAAATGAATGGTACGAAACTTCAGTACCTGGATACTATGCAATCGGTGATATCATCCCAACTCAGGCTCTTGCTCACGTTGCCTCTGCAGAAGGAATTACTTGCGTTGAGAAAATCAAAGGAATGCATGTTGAAAAAATCGACTATGGCAACATCCCTGGATGTACTTACTGCCACCCTGAAGTAGCTTCTGTAGGTCTTACTGAAAAGCAGGCTAAAGAAAAAGGATACGAAATCAAAGTAGGTAAATTCCCTCTTTCTGCAAGTGGTAAAGCTACTGCAAACGGAAATACAGACGGATTTATCAAAGTGATCTTTGATGCTAAATATGGAGAGTGGTTAGGATGCCATATGATTGGTGAAGGAGTAACAGATATGGTTGCTGAGGCAGTAGTAGCTAGAAAACTGGAAACTACAGGTCACGAGATCATCAAATCTATCCACCCGCACCCAACTGTTTCTGAAGCGATCATGGAAGCAGCAGCAGCAGCATACGGAGAAGTGATCCACATTTAATCTGAAATACAGAAATTATATAACACCAAGCCCGGATTTATCCGGGCTTGTTTAGTTAATTGTTGTAAGAAAATCACTTTATTTTGATAACGTTCTATTATTGATAGGAGTTTTTGATTGCATTTCCTCATTCAGTTTATAGCTATCTTCCAAAAAATGATATTTAACAATTTTGCCGTTCATTACTTTAAATATTGTAACAAACTCAGTATCAAATATTTTGTTGTAGGCAAGGATTTTGGAAGACAGATGTCCGGTGACCGTAGCATTTTCACCATTAATAGCTATGAAATCAATATCAAATTTTTCTGATTGCACGTTGGAGTATAACTCTTTAAAAAAGTTCTCTATCTCTTTCTTCGTTTGCCTTTTACCCGTCCAGGGGAATTTTTCTTGATTACCCGGTAAATCCCAGTCTACATTTTCAGCAAATAAGTCTAAAATATTTCCTTTCTTTTTTCCTGATTGAATAGCATAAAACTCCTCTAAAACTTCTTTTGTTGAAGATAAAGTCTTCTTATTTACAGCCTGAAACGGATTATTGAAAATATTTACCCTATCTGTATCTTCTGAAGTAAAATCAGGATCTACATAGATGTGTACCCGTTTAATCAATTCCCCTTCAAATTCAAAGACATTGCAGAATTTACCATGGGAAATCCTATAATCCGGCCATTTTTTTCCGGATCGTGTGATTCCTTTTTCCGTTCCTTCTACCACAACCATGTTATCTGAAATTATATAGTTGAAACCATCAATATCATGAGTGAGGTTTTGTAAATGAGCTCCAATGGTTTTTCCAAAATTCCTGATTCCTTCTTTTCCTTTTTCAAATCCGAATTTAGGATAGTATAGCTCTACATCATCAGTGTATAGATTAAAATATTCCTCATCAAATTGTCCATCATCAATCTTTTTAAAATAGGTTTTCACTTTACTTTTTCGCAGAGCTGCTAAATCTGTATTGTTCATATTATTTTCCTGTTGTGTTGTTAATGCTTGTTGCCCTTTAATATTTGTAATGGTCGCTAATACTAAGAGAGTAGTAGTAATTATAATTTTTGTTTTCATTAATTTTATTTTAAACCGATCGTTCCAAAACGGAATAAAAAAATTATTTCCGGATTTGTTCAATTAAAAAATCCACCATTTCCATCACCTCTTTTTTATTCTGAGTTAAATTGTAGTGACTCCAAAAGCTGCTGAAGGAAGATAGGATGTAGCGGGCAATAACTGTTGATGGACTTTTGCTATTAATATCTCCATCAGCCTGGGCCTGCAATATTGTTTTTTCTAAAATAGCCTGCAAAGATTCACCACTTTTCAGAAGGAGCTTTTGAGCCTCCGGATCTGTGGGAACAACCTCAAAAATAGTTTTCACAGTAAGACACGCCTTGTTATCTGTTAAAGTCTGCTCAACTACATCACGAATAATATATTCAAGAGTTTCTATTCCTTTATTCTGAGCCATTGATGCCCTTAAATATTGGTTTTCCTTGAATATAGTATAGTCTTTCAAACATTTTAAAAATAAGTCATGTTTGTTGCCATAGGTATCATAAATACTGCTCCTGTTCAGCTTCATGGCATCAACCAGATCATGCATGGAAGTTGCATGATACCCTTTTTCCCAAAAGAGATTGCGGGCTGCTTCCAGCTTTTCCGTATAATTGAATTCTTTATTCCTTGGCATAGTGCAAATATACAATTTAAACCAATCGTTCCAAATTAAATATATTCATATTTGAATTTTTCACAGCCTTTATAATTGGAATTTGATTTTTTGAAGCTGCTTTCTGTTAAAATAATCATATTTATAAAAATTAATCTGATTATATCAGGGTGTTTTCTTACATTTATTCTATGAATTTTGAGAAAGTAGGACTTGTTTTGTCAGGCGGCGGTACCAAAGGAATCGCTCATGCAGGAGTATTGAAATTCTTGAAGGAAAAAGAGATCAAAATAGATATTCTTTCCTGCTGCAGCGCAGGATCTATTGTGGGATGCCTTCATGCCATAGGAAAGACTCCTGAAGAAATTATGGAATTTTTCAACTCCGTTTATTTTTTTAATTGGAAACATTTTGCATTCAACCAACCTGGATTAGTTTCTTCAGTCATTTTCAGAAATTATCTTAAACCTATTTTTCATGATATGAAATTAGGAGATCTGGATATTGAAGTGAAAATTGTAGCCACAGAACTGGTTACAGGAACTCAGAAGATTTTTGATAAGGATTTTGAAGTCGTAGATGCTATCATTGCCTCATGTTCTATTCCGGGAATTACCACCCCTTATATTATTGGTGATGAAATGTACTGTGATGGAGGAGTTCTGAACAATTTTCCGGCAGATATTATCAGAGAAGACTGTGATAAACTTATCGGTGTATTCGTTTCACCACCCAATGATGCTAAAATCAAAGATCTGAACTCTATTAAGGCCATTGTTTCCCGTTCGTATGATCTTCTTTCCTACAGAATAGAGAAAGTGAAATTTGATTACTGTGATTGGTTTATTTCTTCTCAAAAATTATCCACTTACGGAACTTTTGAAAGAGGAAGAGACCGCTTGGAACAGATTTTTGATATTGGTTATCATGCTGCTAAAGAAAGCTATGAAGAAAGCCGCTTTCTTACAGAATTAAGACAATCCGGAACATAAAAAAATCCTGTATTGAAACAGGATTTTTTTATGACAAGAGATAAAGAAAGCCGCTGAGACCATCATTTAAGCGGCTTCAGCTTTATATCCTTCTCTTAATTTTTAACTACATAACCGTCCTGGCGAACAATTTCACGGTCATTAGTATCAGTAACAACCAAGGTGTAAGGCGCTTTTTTTGCAGAATCTGTAAGGTAGTTTCTCCAAACCTGATAACTGTGGCCTTCATTATTAAAATTGAAATAATAATTACCTCCGCTGCCATCAGGGATCAGTTCTCCGTCACTGATAATCATACTTGGTTTAGCAGTAATTTTTGCGTTGGCATTCCAGGATTGATAAAGATATCTGCCATTGGGCTGCTTATCAATTCTGATTTTAAACTTTTTAGTTTTAATAATTACGGTTTTAGGAACCTG
This sequence comes from Chryseobacterium contaminans, assembly GCF_001684955.1. Lineage (GTDB taxonomy): Bacteria > Bacteroidota > Bacteroidia > Flavobacteriales > Weeksellaceae > Chryseobacterium > Chryseobacterium contaminans. The sequence goes on from NZ_MAYF01000051.1 coordinate 7,890, forward strand.
CTGAGAAACATTATAAGTGATGCTTTTTGAGGGTTCAGAAGTTTCTTTGGCAGAAACAAAAGAAAATTGAGCTAAAGAGAAAGCTCCTAATAGGAAGTACTTAATCATATTGTAATGGTTATTGGTTAACTGCTCAAAAACCATCAAATATAGAGCCATTGTTTTTGTGAGTAAAGGAAACTTTATTGAATAGGATGGATGATATTTCTATCGGAATGACAAATATAAAGCTTAGTTTATCCATATATTTTGTCATTCCGTAGGAAGTTCACTTTTTGATTCAAGAAATGCGTTTATTGGGTAACAGCAGTATAGCTTGCAAAAGCCTCTTCCAGACTGTTAAATTTACCTTTAAATTCATCAATAGGACAATCCTGAAGAATATTTCCTTTATGAATAAGAATAACCCTTGAGCAAAGCGCTTCTACTTCCTGCATGATATGGGTAGAAAGTAAAACTGTTTTCTGTTGCCCGATTTCTTTGATTACATTTCTGATTTCCAGGATCTGATTAGGGTCAAGACCATTGGTAGGCTCATCAAGAATTAATAAATCCGGCTGGTGAATAATAGCCTGAGCCAATCCTACACGCTGTTTATATCCCTTGGAAAGCTGTCCGATTCTTTTTGTCTTTTCCGGGGTAATTCCTACCAGCTCTATAACTTCATCTACCTTAGAGTCAGAGATCTTATGAATGTTGGCCACAAACTGGAGGTATTCCTTCACATACATTTCCAGATAAAGTGGGTTGTTTTCCGGTAGAAAGCCTATTTTTTTCTTGCTTTCAATTTCATGTTGGGAAATATTCAAACCATTAAAAATAATATCTCCTTCGTCAATTTTCAGTGCTCCTACAATAGATTTCATCAAGGTGGATTTTCCGGCTCCATTAGGTCCCAGAAGACCGATGATCTCATTTTTATCAATAGAAATGTTGATATTGTTTAAAGCAGTCTGCTCACCAAATTTTTTAGTTAAATTGTGTATCTGAAGCGGCATAATTTTTAATGTCTTTCTGCAAAAATAAAATAAAAAAACTCATTCCATTGAATGAGTTTCGCAATATTTATAAATTATAATTATTTTTTTGCTTTTTTCTTAGCTCCGGATGCTGGAGTTGCGGTAGAAGCAGTACTGGCTCCTCCTTTTTTAACTCCTTCCTGGTTGAGGGTAGGAGCTTTGTCATACATAGTATACTTACCATTTGTTCTTCCAAACACCTTATCAACCTGTTTTTGAGTTAGAAACTGTGATTTTCCCACATATTTCCTGTTTTTATTGATGTATTGGATAAACTGTACAGTGGGTTGACCATAATTTCTTTCATAATGAAGTTCGATGATATCATTGGGAAGCTCCAATACGATATTTTCTTCAGGGGCGGAGATAAAGCCGTCTGTAATAAGTTTATACAGTCCTGAAACGTCTCCGTTCAGATTTTGGAATGAAAAAGCTCGGATTGTATTCAGGTTACTGGTGTTCAGGTCCTGATAATTGACAGTATATTTGTCTTCTTTTTTATATAAACCAACAGAATTGTCTTTGCCGATTTCCACCAAACTTTCATTTTTCAACACTTTAATCTGAGAGAAAACTGAAATACCGAACATACATGTAAGAAGTAGAATTAT
>NZ_MAYF01000052.1 GCF_001684955.1 Chryseobacterium contaminans
ATAGTTATTTTAAATTTCAAAAATTCACTCCTAAACCAATTTGTTTTAATAAAAATCTGAATGTAATAATAGGAGGAAAATCTTCTGGAAAATCTATTTTGTTATATAATATAGCTAGAACACTTCTTAATACCGAAAAACTAGGAAAAATTTTTAAAGAAGAAGGAAAAGAAAATGAATTTAATTTTAGAATAAAAAATGATGCAAATCTAGAACCAGATCTAAATTATAATTTTGAAATAAAAACAAAAGTTCCAAATATTTCGCAAACTAGATTTGATTATAACGGAAATAGTATTCTCTCTGAGGTTATTTATATTCCACAAAATTATTTGATAAAATTAGCAGAACCTGAATATTATAAAAAGGGAGAATCTCTTAATAAACTTATAAGAAATCTTATAGTCGAAAAAGAAGAGTTTAGAGCAATGTATAATGATATTTTTATTGCTCACGTCAAAAAAAATGATGAAACTAGAAAAGCTTTAATAAAGAATTATTTTGAAACTAAAGAAGCAATAGACCTATTAATTGTTAATCTTGGAGGTAAAGGAAATAAAGAAGATATAGAAAAAGTCCTTAACCACAATGAAGGAAAAATTTTAGAATTAAAAGAAAAAATAGGATTGAACAAAGAACAAATTGAATCTTATCAAATAAAGCAAAAGGAGTTTGAAAAAATAGAAAAAGATGAATCAGACTTGCAAAGTGATAAATTAGTTATCAAAGAGTTCAATAGAAATAGTATTAATACTCTAAAAACTTTGGTAAAAGATGTAGAGACTTTACAGCTTAAAACACCTAAAATCAAAATAGATTTTATTAAGCAATATGAAGAATTAAAAACTATATTATCTTCTATAGAAATTTATGAGAATAACATAGATAGAGAAAATAATATATTCCAAAACCAATTGAAATTTATAAAAAATGAAAAAATAAAAAAAGAATCTGAATTAAAACCATACAAACAAAATGAAGAGACCGAAAAACAGATAAAATTATATGAAGATTCAAATAAAATTGAATCACAAAAGTTAAATAGTATTATTGAAGATGAAAAAAATATTGAGCAAAAAAGAAAAGATTTATCAAAGATTAAAAAAAAGATATTTAAACTCTATAAAGAAACTTATTTAGAGTATGAAAATATAATTAATCTTTTAATTCCTAGAACTGAATCATTTAAAGAGGAAAATTTACAAATTAAAGGAAAAGTAAAATTTAATTTTCCAAAATTAGAAAAATCAATGTGGGATATTAGTCACGGAAAATCAAAATCATATGATGATTGGAACATATTTGATAAAAACCTAAAAGCCACTTCCTCATATCCTTTAAAAAATTTCATCAATGACATTCAATCAATTTTTGAAGCCATTGATAATGGAAGCTATAAACTACGCAGTAGTTTTTCAAAAGAATATGCTATAGATATTTTATTAGATGATTACTTTTATGATTACTGGGAAGTAACATATAAAGGTGATAGAATAGGAAGTATGTCCACAGGAAAAGCAAGTTTTGTAATATTAATGATTATCATTGGTTTAAGTGAATCACCATCTCCAATTTTAATAGATCAGCCAGAAGATAACCTTGATAATAGATCTATTTCAGATGATTTGGTTAAATATCTCAAAAAAAAGAAAACCGAAAGGCAAATTATATTAGTTACTCATAATGCTAACATTGCAGTAAATGCTGATGCAGAGAATATAATAGTTGCAAGTCAAAAAGGGCAAAGCGATAGAGATAATTCAGATTGTCCTTATCAATTCGATTATATAAATGGAGCTTTAGAAGACGTAAAACCATTAAATAAAAATATAAAAAGTTTACTTCCAAATATGAGTATTAGAGAACATATTAAAGATATTTTAGAAGGAGGTGAAATTGCATTCAAAAAACGTGAAGAAAAATATGGGTTCTAACACGACCATCCAAGACCTCAAAAACAAAAACCTCCTCCTCTTCGAAGCCATCTCCGGAAGCAGGGCTTTCGGGTTGGCAACAGAAACTTCGGATACGGATATCCGTGGAGTGTATTATCTGCCAAAGGAAGATTTCTTTGGGCTGAACTACATTCCACAGATTTCCAATGAGACGAATGATATTACTTATTATGAAATCGGGAGGTTTGTGGAGCTGCTGCAAAAGAACAATCCTAATATTCTGGAGGTTTTGGCAACTCCTGAGGATTGTATTCTGTACAAGCATCCGTTGATGGATCTGTTGAAACCGGAAGATTTTCTCTCCAAACTATGCAAAGATACCTTCGCCGGATATGCTGTTTCTCAGATTAAAAAGGCGAAAGGTCTCAATAAAAAGATTTTAAATCCTATACACAAGGAAAGAAAATCTATTCTTGATTTTTGCTTTATTCTGGACGGTCAAGGTTCTGTTGCATTGAAAAAATGGCTTTCGGAGAAAGGAAAAATTCAGGAAAAATGTGGATTAACCGCTATTGACCATACCAAAGGGATGTTTGCGTTATTCTATGATGATTCACAAGCATTGGGTTATAAAGGCATTATCCAGCATGAAGAAGCCAACCAGGTTTCGGTATCTTCTGTTCCAAAAGATGAAAAACCGGATGCTTATCTGTTCTGCAACCTTGATGCCTACTCTACTTACTGCAAAGATTACAGGGAATACTGGAAATGGGTGGAAGAACGCAATGAAGAGCGACACAACGTCAATCAGAATCATGGACAGAACTACGACAGTAAAAATATGATGCATACCATCCGTTTGCTGCAATCGTGTGAACAGATTTTCAAAAACAATTCTCTTCAGATCCGTGTAGAGAACCGGGATGAATTACTGGATATTAAAGCCGGAAACTGGTCTTATGAGACTGTGATGGAAAAAGCGGAAAACCTTATTGAATCCATTGAGTATCATCACACTGCTTCCCTACTTCCGGAATCGCCTGATCTGGAGAAAACAACCAGGATCCTGGTGCAGATAAGGGAGCAATTATACGGGAAAGCATAAGCAATGAGTAATAAATAATGAGTAATGATTAGTGGGAAGCTACAACAGTGGTCACCCACTCTCATACTCTCATACTCTCATACTCTCAAACCCTCAAACTTACTTCTTTTTTGATGCTTTTGCAATTTTGTTGTATTCAAGACAAATCTGCATCCAATATTCAAAATCTTCAGGTTTTTGAAAGCCGATGGGTTCTACATAGCAATATTCCTTTAGCTGTTTTCCTCTCATAATCATGGGAAGAAAGCCTATTTTCTCCGCGACTTCTTCTTCCTTTTCAGGGTTGTAGCGGCACATCAGATTGTCGTGACTGATATTAATACACATTTTATCATTCACCAGAAATGCCAGTCCACCGAACATTTTCTTTTCTTCAATTGTAATATCATTTACATGGGACAGCCATTCACGAACCCTGTCTGCCAGTTCAATATTATAAGCCATAATGAGTATATTTTTATAGTAAATGTAAGAATTACTATCATTCATTTGACTGGCCCATTGTATTTGAAAATAAAATTTTATTTAAATAAATTATTGTTTTACGATAATTAATTATACATTTGCAATACTTAATGATCGTGATATGAATCAGACCAAAATTATTTCCAGGATTTTATTTTATATCTGCTCGGTTTTGTCTGCCGGATATTTGATAACAGCATTGTATGCACTGCTTTGCCTTGCCACAGGGTTTTCAGTGACATCTTATAGTAATGGCCAATTTTTGCATATTAATTACCCTTTTACGCAACAGCCATTTCTGAATATAGAAGATAATTATCCTTATATCATTTTTTCGTTTCTATTGGTTTTAATTCCTTATGGAATCTTTTTCTGGCTATCCGCAAAGGTTTTCAGAGTATTTTTCCAGCCAAAGCTTTTTACGAAAGACCATATTCTACAACTTAAGAGATTTTACCTTTTTAATATTTTCTTTCCACTTCCACTGGTTATTATCGCGAGTTTCTTTGTGGAAGTAGAAAATATCATCTGGGGCCTGGTGTTTATTCACTTTATGCTTGGAATTTTCTGTCTGTTTCTTGCGAATATCTTTAAGCAAGGGCTACATTTGCAAAACGAACAAGACCTAATTATTTAACATGCCAATTATAGTCAACTTAGATGTCATGCTAGCCAAACGAAAAATGCAGAGTAAAGAATTGGCAGAAAAACTGGGAATCACTCCCGTCAATTTATCCATCCTCAAAACCGGAAAGGCAAAAGGCGTACGTTTCGATACTCTGGAAGCCATCTGCAAGATCCTGGAATGCCAGCCCGGAGATATCCTGGAGTATAAAGAGTAAAGTTCATCGTTTAAGGGTATCATCCTTTCAATCGTCTTGTGTTTGAAAGCTGAAAGTCTTACACTTTGCTCTCCATTCTTGTCTCTTATCTTTTCGTCTATTATCTATCCGTCTCTTTAAACAACAGTAGTCCCCAACCGGATTACCTACACTCCTATTACCCAAACTCACTATTATGAATACTTTATCCATCAACAACCTCAACCTCACCTATAAAAATGGTTTTCAAGCCATTGATAACATTTCTCTTGAGATCAACAACGGAATGTTTGGACTTTTAGGCCCTAATGGAGCTGGAAAATCGTCTCTGATGAAAACCATTGTAGGATTACAGAAACCCAGTTCGGGAAGTATTGTTTTTAATAATGTTGATATTATTAAAAATCCTGAATTTATCAAACAAAACCTAGGATTTCTACCTCAGGATTTCGGGGTTTATCCTAAAATTTCGGCGTATGATCTTTTAGAACATATTGCAATACTGAAAGGAATTACAGACAGAAGCAATCGTAAAAAGCAGATCCTGGATCTGCTTGAAAAAGTGAATCTTCTGGATTTTCAAAAGAAAGAGGTTCATACTTTTTCCGGTGGAATGAAGCAACGTTTCGGAGTAGCGCAGGCATTACTGGGAAACCCTAAAATCATTATTGTAGATGAACCTACTGCCGGTTTAGATCCTGAAGAACGTAACCGTTTCAATATTCTTCTGAATGACATCAGCCAGGATATTATTGTGATTCTTTCCACTCATCTGGTGGAAGATGTGAGAAACCTGTGCTCAGAAATTGCCATTATGAACCAGGGAAAAATACTTAGAAAAGGAGAACCGAAACTATTAATGGCAGAATTAGAGCATAAAATATGGTCCCGTTCCATTGATAACAATGATTTGGAGAATTTTTACGCTCATTACGAAGTCATCAGCAGACAATTGATAGAAAGAAATCATCAAATTACCATTTTTTCTGAAGAAGCTCCTGAAGATTTCAAACCTGTAAACCCTTTACTGGAACACTTTTATTTTTATACTCTAACGCAAAAACCTTAGTCATGAATGCTATATTCTCTTTTGAAGTCAGACGCAATACCAAGCACTGGCTTAGCTATCTTATTGCCTTAATTCTTGTCTTCCTGGGTATTTTCTGTGGGAATCAGTTCAACCTTTCCGTAGGAGAAGGAATCTATCTGAATTCACCTTATACCATTGGGTTTATGACCGGAATGCTTAGCCTTTCCATCATTTTCTTCGCAACAATATATGCCTTACAACTATTGTTTAAAGACCAGGATTCCAGGTTTGATATTGTACTGTTTTCATTTCCTCTTTCCAAACAAACGTATCTGAAAGGAAAGTTTTTGAGCTACTTTTTGCAGACCTTTTTAAGCTTTTCATTTCTGATACTCGGCTTTGTGATAGGCCAAAGTCTTCGTACCGGAACTGAGATGCAGGAAGGGTTTCATATCATCTACTATCTCTACCCTTTGTTCATTTTTGGCTTAATTAATACGCTTTTGGTGTGCAGTTTTCTTTTTTTAATGGCTTTTATTTTCAGAAAGAAACTGCTGGTAGTCATTGGCGGACTGTTGTTGTATGTGTTTTATATGATTGTCTTATTATTTTCCAATTCACCATTTATGGCAGGAGCTATGCCACAATCATTGGAAGCTCAGCATATTTCAGCGATCCTGGATCCTTTCGGGCTGTCCTCTTATTTTCTAAACGCAAAATGGCTTACTGTTGAACAAAAAAACGGGCAAATCGTAGCGATTACAGGATATTTACTTTTCAACAGAATTTTTTATACCCTGATATCAATAGCCCTTTTGTGGCTTACTTTAAAACAATTTTCCTTCTCAACTATTTCAAAACAAAAGGCAAAAAAATCGGCTCTTAAAAACGATTCCCAACCTAAGTTTTTCAAATCAGAATATGCTGCAGTACAGCCTGAATATGGAAGAATGCCTGCTGTACAATCAATGATATCCTTTGCCAAAATAGATCTGATCTACCTGTTCAAAAGCATTACGGTTCCGGCAGTTTCTATTCTCCTTGTATTTGCTGTAGGGATGGAAATGTATGCCGAAATTGAAAAAGGAATCCGTCTGCCTCAGAAGTACGCCAGCTCAGGGCTTATGGCCACCACCATCTCTGAAAACTTTCATTTACTTGGATTAATGATCGTGGCTTATTTTCTAAACGATCTGTATTGGAGATCAAAATCTTCCGGGTTTTCAATGATTGAAAACAGTACTTTTTTCTCAAAAAATAAGCTAACCGGACATTTTATTTCGATTAGTGTTCTGCTCTTCTTCTTTACAGGAATTTTAATTGGGGAAGGTATTATTTTCCAGTCTGCTTATCAGTATTTTCGTATGGATTGGAGTGCCTATCTTGGTGTTTTCCTTTTCAATACATTTCCATTAATCTTGTTTTCCGGATTTATTCTGGTCATCAATGACAGAATTCCGAACAAATTTATCGCATTAGGAATATCTGTTGCAGCTATTTTTATCCTTGCTGGTCCTGTTTCCGGTAAACTTTTTCCTTATCCTGTTTTAAGAATATTCTCAGATTTTAAAGGAAGTTACAGTGATTTCAATGGCTATGGAATCTATGAAAAGGCTTTTGGACAAAGACTTTTATTTGGAACCGGGATAATGGCTTTATTATGGATGATTAATGCTTTTATTAAGTTTAAAAAAGTTTCTTTTCTCCAATCTGCTTTCATTGTTATTCTACTCATTTCAGGGGTTTTGGCCGGAAGCTATTTCATGAAAGGATATATTCCTAAAGATGATGAAAAAGAGATTTTGAATGCTGTTCACTATGAAAAGGATTTCCGAAAGTATGAAAAACTTCTACAACCTGATATAACAGCTATTAAAACTGAAATTAAGCTATATCCATCAAAAAATGCCTATGAAATCACTGGTCATTATACCCTTAAGAACCAAACGAACCTGCCCATTGATAAAATTCTTATCAATTTTAATGCTGATCTGAAACTTGAAAAAGCGATTGTAAAGTCTGGCACTGAAACAATTACAATGACTCAGAATACTTCCGAAATTTCTTTAAAAAATACTTTGAAACCCAATGATACAGCTACTCTTGATTTCAAAATATCCTATCAGTGGTTTGCTGTAAACGGGCATCAGTCTTTCAACGCTATTATTGAGAACGGTTCTTTTATGAGAATCAGCAGGTATTACCCCACCCTTGGCTACCAAAAGGATTATGAAATTCAGGATGAAAAGATACGCAGCCAATACCAACTGGGAAAACTGAGAGAAATAAAGAATCCTGAAGCTCCGGAAGTGTTCAGAAAGGATTTCATCAATCTTGATATGACCGTTTCCACTGAAAAGCAACAAACCGCTGTAGGAACCGGTGATCTGGTAAAGAAATGGGCAACATCAGACCGTAATTATTTTCAGTATCAGGCAGAAAATATTCCATTCCGTTTTGCTGTTTCTTCTGCTGAGTATGAATTAAAAAGCCTCAACTACCAAGGGATTGTGATCCATATTTTTTACCATAAGAATCATTCTGAAAATGTAAATCATCTTCTGAAAAATGCTCAGCTTACTTTGGATTACTGCCAGGAGAATTTTGGAAAATATCCATTCAAAACTATCAATTTTGCTGAAATATCATCTTTCACCAGAGGTTTTGCAGCAACAGCCTATCCTTCTGCTGTTTTTATGCCGGAAGACATGATTTTTCACGCTAATATCCATTCCGATCAGAAGCAGGATGTGATTAATGAACTGGCAGGACATGAACTCTCCCATCTTTGGTGGGGAAACAGCCGGATTAATCCTGATGACAGAGAAGGTTCCGTAATGCTCACCGAAACTCTTGCCATGTACACCGAAATGATGCTCTATAAAAAAATGCACGGAAGGGAACAAATGTTAGAAAGACTAAAGGTTCACCAGCAAATCTACGATAACGAAAAAGGATTATCCGAAAACCTTCCTATTTACCGCGCAACCGAAAATACGCCTCACATTTCCTATTCCAAAGGAGCAATTGCAATGGTGAAATTAAGTGATTTAATAGGTGAAAACAAAGTAAATGCTGCATTGAAGGCCTTTCTTACTCATAATCAATATCCTAAAAAACCAGGTTCTTTAGATCTGCTTAGGGAATTTTATAAAGTTTCTCCGAATGATACTTTCCGGAAACAGATTGATGGATTATTTAAAAATCCATGACCTCCGAAGTCTTATGACTTTGGAGATTTTATTCTGCTTTTATGAATATATCCTTCTTTTCCTTCTTTAGTTTTTACAAGAAACCAATCTCCGGTATTATCCAAAACCTCAATATGCTCTCCTGATTTTACCTTTTGCAAAACCTCTGAGGATGTGTTTTTATCTTTTCTTAAATTGGTATAGCCATCTGGGTCAATTATGATGTATGAAGACTGGCTGGCTGTTTTTTCGGAATTAATTATATATCCTTTTAATGTGTTTTGAATATTTTGGTTAAAATAATTTCTTTCAAATACATTAAGCTTTATTAATAGTTCTTCACCAAAAAGTGGACTGATATCTATGAAATTTATTGTTTTGTTTTGCCATGCGGTGTATAAACTTGGCGAAAAAATACACTCCTCAGTACTAAATTTAGATATTTTTCTTTTAAAAGACTCGCTAAATTCTTTTTCCTTATCTGGGAAGAGAAATAATTGTCCATTCTTTAAATCAATATCACCCAAATTATCCTTAAAAAAAGACTGTTTTACAAGAAATTCGTCTAATTGTGGAAAAATTGAATTTAATAAGGTCGTTTCATGATATTTGGCTCCCTGTTGTATAAAAAATAATGGGTTCTCTATAAAAAATTTTGTAAGTTTCTCACCATATAATTCAACGCCATTATAGGCTACATCATTATCTTTAGAAAGTTCAGATAAGATGTAAAATGCATTTACATCTGACAATTGAATCATTCTGATAATCAATAATTGAGAGACTAATGTTGATTTAAATTCATCATCTTCAGTTTTTGTCTCTTTTAAAAATTTTATAAACTCAGTCCTATAATTTTTGTCTAATAAATCTTTAATTTTTATATCTTCAATATACTGATTATTGTATTGATATTTTTTGAAGTCGATATCATTTTTTTG
>NZ_MAYF01000053.1 GCF_001684955.1 Chryseobacterium contaminans
AGAAAACTTTCCGAAATCTGTAAAAAGCATAATTTAAAACTGATTGTAGACAATACATTTTCACCGCTTTCTATTTCTCCTCAATTATTTGGAGCTGATGTAGTGATCCACAGCTTAACGAAATTCATCAACGGAAGCAGTGATACTGTTGGCGGTGTATACTGCAGCTCACAAGCATTTATTGATGACACTAAAAATGTAAACTCAGGAGCGTGTATGCTGCTAGGACCTACAATGGACAGTTTAAGAGCTTCAAGCATTCTGAAAAATCTGAGAACCCTCCATATCAGAATAAAACAACATAGTCACAATGCTTTATATCTTGCTGAAAGATTTGAACATGATGGCTTAAAAGTATCTTATCCGGGTTTACCTTCCCATAAAAATCATGAACTGATGAAGAGCATGATTGATAAAGAATATGGATTTGGTGGATTATTAACGCTTGATGCAGGAACTACAGAAAAGGCCAATGAACTGATGGAAATGATGCAGACCGAAAATCTTGGCTATCTGGCTGTAAGCTTAGGTTTCTATAAAACCCTGTTCTCCTGCTCAGGAAAATCAACCTCATCTGAGATTCCGGAAGAAGAACGTGCTTCCATTGGTATTTCTGATGGATTAATCAGATTCTCCATCGGTTTGGATCACGATATTGAAAGAACTTACTATAAAATGAAAGAATGTATGCGGAAAGTAGGAGTTCTTAACCATGAAAACATTTCTATATCCTAAATTCTATTGTACAAAAGAAGGCTGTTTCTATTGAAACAGCCTTCTTTATTTTTTTTATTAGGTTGTGGCTAAAGCCAATGGAGTTTTTATTTTTTGTAAAAACCCATTTCTATTGAATAAGTCTTGTTATCCCGTTTAAAACAAGAAAATAAATACATAGAGCCATTCCAATATCAGGAAAAACAGCTGTGCAATCTGCGGAAGAAAAATATTAATCCCTAGATAAAGCCTCCTGCTTTTTTACGAACAAAACTAAATTTTACAGATTGATGGTATTACTTCTTGTAATAATGATGCGGAAATGCATCCTCAGGCTTCATTCTGAAAACATTCAGTAAAATCCAGGATTTAAGGAATCCATATCCGTAAGAAAACATCTGAATATAGGTGGAAATCACCGCCATTCCGGCAATACTGATATTTTTAGTCAGAAGTAAAGCATGGAAAAATACCAGAAACGTGTACAAGCCATAGAAAGAAAGAATAAATCCTTTCCCCAGCATAAAATATTCAATAAATCCCATGATGTATCCCAGCATAAATAAAGTAGGAAATGCAAAGGATATTTTTACATAATTAGGATGTCTCTGATTAAGAATAGGTCTTGCGCAGCCAAACTGATATACCTGTTTGGAAAACTTACCAAAATCTACTCTACGTTTATGATACACCGCAATATCATCAAAAAAAGCAGTTGTAAATCCGTTTTCCCAAAGGGTCATGGATAAATCAGGGTCCTCTCCTATTCTCATTTCGGAAAAGCCACCCACTTTCTCAAACACAGCTTTTTTTACACCCATATTAAAACTTCTGGGCTGAAATTTTGAAACCGACTTTTTACTACCTCTGATTCCTCCAGTAGTAAAAACGGAAGTCATGGAATATGATATTGCTTTCTGCATCAGATTAAAACCTTTATGTGCCTTATCTGCTCCTCCGAATGCATCACAAGGAATCGTCAGGATATCTTTTTTAATATGCTCAATATAATCTTTTTCAACAATCACATCACTGTCTACAAATACCAGCCATCCATTGGCTGCTCTTTTTGCTCCATAATTTCTTGTCAACCCTGGCCCAGAATTATCTTTTCTGAAATATTTAATATCCAGAATCCCTTCAAAATTTCTGATGGTAGGTTTCAGGTCAATGATTGAACCGTCATCAACGATAATGATCTCAAACTCTTTATCAGTCTGTTGGGTCAAAGAATTCAGCAACTCGAAAAGTTCATCCTTTCGGTTGTAAATGGCAACAATAATAGAAATACTAGGTTTCAAATTGAAAATTTTTCAAAATTACTTATTCGTGGATGAAACCACAAACAGTTTAACAGCTTATTGGGAGAATTAATTTTAACAATATTAAATAAACACTCCGGATTTATAGTAAACACACATCACCAAAGCAATAAAAAATGCAATCACAGAGCAGCTGAAAAGCAGTAGTTTGAAAATACTTTTGAAATAGTACAGCTCCATAAGATTCAGAAGAAAAAACAGTAAAGATGAAATGGCTGTTCCTATTAATGAAGCCACAATTAAAGCCGTTGTTTGATCTCCTATTGGCAGAGGTTTATGAAAAACAACAAAAAAGAGAACAGCAGACGCAAGAATAAATCCTGCGCTGACTTTCTCTGTAAAATATTTATCTTTTTTCTTATCCTTTTTACGGATGCGGGCTTCGGAATCTTTTACCGGTGCTGTTGCCACAACAGAAAACACATCTGCTGCAGTTTCCAATATTTCAAAAATATTCCAGGACATATTCTCTTTAAGATTTATCCTCTAATTTATGGATTTTCTTAGTTCCTTCATACATTTCATACTGCAGGAATCTTGTTTCCAGTTTTCCGTTGAAAAGCTTGATTTTTCTTGAAGGACGCAAACCGATCTTTTTCACCGCTTCCAGATCAGATGAAATTAACCATGCAAGGGTGTTTGGATAATGTGTTTTAAATGTGTCGCCGATCTTTTTGTAGAAATCATCATCGTTAATAGAAATTCTCTCATCGTATGGCGGATTGAATACCATCAATAATGGGAAAAGATCTTTTTTAGAGTCGAAGAAGTTTTGTTTTCTGATTTCAATGACATCCTCCATTTCAGCTGCTTCTACATTCATTCTGGCAGCATTCAGCATTCTGGCGTCAATATCAAATCCTACGATCTTACCATTGAATTCTCTTACCCTGTTAATTCTGAATTCTTTGATTTTAGAGAATAAATCAGCATCATAATTTTTCCAGTTCTGGAAGCCGAATCTTTTTCTGAAAATCTGAGCCGGAAGATCCAAAGCAATCATCGCCGCTTCAATCAATAATGTTCCGGAACCACACATCGGATCAAGGAAGTTTCCTTTTCCATCCCAGCCTGCCAATTGCAGCATTCCGCTTGCCAGAACCTCGTTAATTGGTGCTTCTCCCTGTTCTCTTCTGTATCCTCTTTTAAATAAAGGATCACCGGAAGAATCTAAAGAGATCATCACCAACTCTCTGTCGATATGAAGATGGAACTTCATATCCGGATTTCTGGTCTCTACATTCGGGCGTCTTTTATATTTCTCCTGAAAATAATCTACAATCGCATCCTTCATCTTCAAAGTCACAAACTGAGAATGTTTGAATGTTTCAGAGTTCACAGTAGCATCAATGGAAAAAGACTGATCTACATCCATGAACTCATCCCACTCAAATTTGAACAACCTGTCATAAAACTGATGCTGGTTGAAAGCCTTAAACTGGTGAATCGGAACCAAGATCTTTAAAGCCGTTCTTGCAGAATAATTAATTTTATAAAGAAAACCAAGATCTCCTTCACAGTTAACCGCTCTGTTTTTCACTTCAACCTTTCTTCCTCCTAATTTCTTGATTTCCTCCGCCAGAATTTGTTCTAATCCGAAGAATGTTTTGATCTGTATTTGTAGATTTTCTATATCCATAATTTTGAAATAAAAGTTTTAAAGCATTAATAGTTAAAAGATTAACTACCCAGTTCATCGATCAATTGAATTTTTCAATCTCTCCATGTTGTAAAATACTTTGCTTTTAAGACCACAAATTTAGTTATTTTTGCATTATGGAATGGTTTGAATCTTGGTTTGATACCCCTTATTATCATTTGTTGTATAGCAACAGAGACTATACTGAAGCAGAGAACTTCATTACAAAACTTACTGCGGACCTACAGCTTCCGCCCCAATCCAGGATCATTGATCTTGCCTGTGGAAAAGGAAGACATTCTGTTTTCCTCAACAAACTGGGGTATGATGTTTTAGGGCTGGACCTTTCAAGACAAAGTATTGAATCTGACAAACAGTATGAAAATCAGACCCTGATTTTTCAGGTCCACGATATGAGAAACCCGATTGATGCAGATCCTATGGATGCTGTTTTCAACCTGTTTACCAGTTTTGGTTATTTTGACAATGAAAATGATGACAAAAAGGTCTTTCAATCTGTATACAACGTCTTAAAACCGGGAGGATATTTCGTTTTAGATTATCTGAATGAAGAATATGTAAGAAACACGCTGGTCCCTGAAACAGTAATTACCCGTGGTGATATTGATTTTAAGATTTTGAAAAAGATCGAAGGCAGACACGTTATTAAAGATATCCGTTTTGAAACAGAAGGCCAGTCTTTTCATTTCTTTGAAAAAGTAAAGCTTCATACTTTGGAAGCCATTCATGCTTATGCTTCAGACTGTGGTTTTGAAAGAATAAAAATCTGGGGAGATTACCAATTGAATGATTTTAATAAAGAAAGCTCTCCACGTTGCATCAATTTATTTAAGAAAAAATAATGATAACAGTACTTTTACTGATTTTAAGTGTCATAGCCGGAGTTTTTCTGGGTAAACATTTTGGTAAAAAGGAAAAGCTGGCTAAAAATCTATTGATATTAAGTGCAGGTTTCCTGATTACGATCTGCCTGAATGAAGTTTTCCCTGAAGTGTATACTTCTTCAGCAGGCAGCAGCCTGGGAATATTCGTTATTGCAGGAGTTCTTCTGCAAATGATCCTGGAAGCGCTTACCAAAGGTTTTGAACACGGCCATTTTCATCATCACAGTGAGCATAATATTCTACCGGTAGCTTTAATGGTAGGTCTTTTTATCCATGCTTTTATTGAAGGTATTCCTTTAGCCAATGAAGAACATGAATTATCACCTTATCTTTTAGGAATTGTATTTCATAATCTTCCTATTTCATTTATTCTGGGGGCATTTTTATTCAACAGAAAAGGAGAATCAAAGAGTTCATCTTCTTATCCGTCTCTATTGATTGTAGCCCTTTTTGCACTGGCCTCTCCTATGGGAATGTTATTGGGCAATTATTTTAATCCGAATCTTCAGCCTTATTTTCTGGCTATTGTAGGCGGAATTTTCCTTCACATTTCATCGGTCATTATTTTTGAAAGCAATAAGAACCATAATATTGACTGGGTTAAAATAGGACTCGTAGTATTAGGAGTTTCCCTTGCCCTGATTATGCATCTTTTCCATCATCATTAAACTTATTTTTAAACACAAAAAAGCTCTGAATTTTGTAATTCAGAGCTTTTATTTTTATTTCATTACCCAATGGAAATTAGAATTTCCACCCAACGGTAAGGAAGAAGTTGTTTCTGCTGTTTTTAACTTCACTTACTGCATAAGCATCACTTTCATAGATAGATTTTGAATCCAATGAATAATAAGCACTGTCATAATCGTTTCCAATAACAGCTCTCATAAAAGGATTGCTATATTTTGAAGTTACATTTTGATAAGATGCATCAATATAGAATGATTTGAAATCATACCCAATACCAAAGGAAAGCAAGTTTCTGTCGCTTAGCATAAGATTACTGTAAGACTGATCTCCTACATTACCTGCATTATCAAATCTGCTGATCGTAAGTGCATCAATCGGATTAGATAAATAAGAATACCCTCCTCTTAATCTTAGCTGCTGCACTCTATATTCTGCTCCTACTCTTACTTCCGACATATTCTTATAATTATCTTTGAAGAAAGAATTCAGATCCCTTTCAATGGTACCATATACTTTATAATCAGGCTTTGAAAGACCTAATGTATAGTCTACGTTCAATGAAAAGTTTTTGCTGGCAACAAATGCTGCACTTACAGTTGCTTTGAAGGGAGAAGTAAGCTTTCTGCTTTCCGTACCTACACCATTTCCATAGTCTGGATTATTGTAAAAGCTAAAATCACGGTCTATATTCCAGAATGTAGGCGTTTCAAGAGATGCTCCTAACCTGAAATTAGGACTTAATTTTCCAATTACCCCAACTGAAGCGGAGAACCCTGAAGATCTTTCTGAATAAGGAGTATCTTGCCTGTCAAAAACATCAACAAAATTATTCTTAGTCATTTGAAGCCCTAATCTATCATACTGATCTACAGAAGCATTAAAAAAATTCAGTCCGGCTCCTATATAGAAGTTATGATTATAGTTAGCACCAACACCGAAACTCATTTTTGATAAATTTCCATATCTTGAATAGGCATGTGCAGCTAATGTAGCGGCTCCATCAGGTAAAGTTGCTGTTATATTAGCATTTCCCGGCGTTTGGATAACATTATCAAGTGATTGGTTTGAAAAGTTAACTCCAATATTAATAAACTTCCATGCAGACTCAGTCATTAAAGGAAAAGCAATTATTCCGCCTGCATTTCCCAAGTCTCCTTTTGTTTTACTATAATCAATGGTTTGCCCTCCAAAAGACGTCTTGTTCTTATTACCCATAACAGATAAAGTTGCAGAAACCTCTCCTGAAATAGCCACCCCTAAACCTGCCGGGTTAGTAAGCAGTGAGTTTGCATCACCTCCCAATGCTCCATTAGCACCTGCCATCGCATTAAACTTAGCAGATCCTACCATTGGAGTGCCTGAATAAACATCTACAGTATTTCTTATTAATGAAACATCCTGAGCCTGCGCATAAAATGCAGCAGCAATACCCATTAATACTAAAGATTTTTTTAACATTATTTTTTTAATAGTTTTTAAGAAGTTGAATATTATCTGAATCCACCGGATCTGAATCCGCCACCGCCACCGGATGAACCGCCTCTAAAGCTACCTCCTCCTGATGAACCTCCAGATCTGAAACCACCACCGGAATTATTAAATCCGCCACTGTTTCTAAAGCCTCCTGAATCTCCGGATCTGAATCCGCCATTATTGTATCTTGGCTGTGATTGAGGCATAGAATTACGGAAACCTCCTGAATCTGAATTTCTAAATCCTCCATTTGAGTTTCTGAATCCACCAGAGTTTCCATTTCTGAAGCTTCCATTTGAATTTCCATTTCTAAATCCACCGGAATTCTGATCTCTGAAACCTCCATTAGAACTATTTCTAAATCCGTTATTGTTTCTGGCAGTATTTGTTCTGTATACAGCATTACTTAAACCGGAACCGCTATTACCGCTTCTCATATAAATTCTGTTATAACCACCCCAGTAGCCTCCGTAGCCCCAGTATGGGTTACCGTAATAGCCTCCCCAGAACGGATCATAATATCCACCCCAGTAAGGAGAATATCCCCAGTATGGGCTTCCCCATCCCCAACCTATAGAGCCACCCCAGCCCCAGCCGAAGGATCCGCCCCAACCCCATGATAAGCCAGCACCCCAGCCCCAGCCACGGTTCCAGCCCCAATATGGATTATATCCTCCATACCAAGGATAGCCCCAGCCCCAGGAATTGTCATAGTAATTGGTTTGAGAGCCTGCATACATCCCCCAGTCAGAGT
The DNA here is from genome assembly GCF_001684955.1 of Chryseobacterium contaminans. GTDB lineage: Bacteria > Bacteroidota > Bacteroidia > Flavobacteriales > Weeksellaceae > Chryseobacterium > Chryseobacterium contaminans. The sequence goes on from NZ_MAYF01000053.1 coordinate 7,498, forward strand.
TTGTAGCATTTCCCCAATTGGCATTCACATCACTCCATTCATTATATTTATTTTGCTGTTCTCGGGAATTTGTTTGTGCATTTTGAATCACATTGGAATCCTGATAGTAGTCATAGTAATCACCTACTCTGTTTCCGCCACCATTAATGATAACTCCTTCCGGCAGCGTATCCTTGTTGGGGTCATAATATACCCCATCTGTCTCGCTATACCCTCCCATCTGAGCACCACAAGACATAAGCAATAATCCGCCTGATATTGCCAGTATCCCTTTGGATTTTAGCAGACCAAGCAAATTTTTATGTATATTTCTTTTCATGATAACGTAAAAATTTTTAATTTAAATTATATTTGCAATCTGTACCAAAAATGTACCAATACTGATTAAAAAATCTATCAAAAATAGATTTTTATTTTTAGATAACAATAATGTGCAAAAGTTAAAAAAATTTTAAAAGATAATGGCAAAATTAACCTCAAGAAGCGAAGATTACAGCAAATGGTATAACGAGCTGGTTGTAAAAGCTGATTTAGCTGAAAACTCAGGAGTGCGTGGATGTATGGTAATCAAACCGTATGGCTATGCAATCTGGGAAAAAATGCGTGATGAAATGGATAAAAAGTTCAAAGAAACAGGTCACGTTAACGCATATTTCCCGCTTTTTGTGCCCAAGAGCTTATTTGAGGCTGAGGAAAAAAATGCAGAAGGTTTTGCAAAAGAATGTGCAGTAGTTACCCACTACAGATTAAAAACAGATCCGAATAATCCTTCTAAACTGATTGTAGACCCGGATGCCAAACTGGAAGAAGAACTAATTGTTCGTCCTACGTCTGAAGCAATTATCTGGAATACCTATAAAAACTGGATTCAATCTTACAGAGATCTTCCTATCCTTATCAACCAATGGGCAAACGTTGTACGTTGGGAAATGAGAACCCGTCTGTTCCTAAGAACGGCAGAATTCTTATGGCAGGAAGGTCATACAGCTCACGCAACAAGAGAAGAAGCTGTAGAGGAAGCTGAAAAAATGAATAAAGTATATGCAGATTTTGCAGAAAACTTCATGGCAATTCCTGTAGTTCAGGGGCTGAAAACACCTTCTGAAAGATTTGCAGGAGCAGATGAAACCTATTGTATTGAAGCATTAATGCAGGATGGAAAAGCCCTTCAGGCAGGAACATCTCACTTCTTAGGTCAGAATTTTGCAAAAGCATTTGATGTAAAATTTACTAACAAAGAAGGAAAAATTGAACATGCATGGGCAACATCCTGGGGAACTTCTACCCGTTTGATGGGTGCTTTAATTATGACCCACTCTGATGACTTCGGATTGGTACTGCCTCCAACTTTAGCTCCAATTCAGGTAGTGATTGTTCCGATCTTTAAAGGAGAAGAACAGTTGGCACAGATCAGTGAAGTGGCTTTAGATATCCAGGCTAAATTAAGAGCGAAAGGCATTTCTGTTAAGTTTGATAATGATACACAAAACAAACCAGGATGGAAATTTGCAGAATATGAATTGAAAGGTGTTCCGGTAAGAATTGCTATGGGACCAAGAGATCTTGAAAACAATTCTGTGGAAATTGCAAGAAGAGATAATCTTACTAAAGAAGTTCGTTCTATTGAAGGATTAGATACTTATATTGAAGAGTTATTGAAAACGATTCAGCAGGATATCTATAACAAAGCATTTGAATTCAGAAAAAACAACATCACCAAAGTTGATACTTACGAAGAATTTAAGACCGTTCTTGAAGAAAAAGGAGGATTTATCTATGCCCACTGGGATGGTACTGCTGAAGAAGAAGAACAGATTAAAGACGAAACTAAGGCTACCATCAGATGTATTCCTTTAGATGATGACGTAGAAGAAGGTATTTCTTTGATTTCCGGGAAACCTTCTAAGAGACGTGTATTATTCGCAAAAGCGTATTAATAA
>NZ_MAYF01000054.1 GCF_001684955.1 Chryseobacterium contaminans
TCATCTTTATTTCTCCAGAAATGTTTGATAGAACTACAGAATTTTACCTGATCAATAATTAATTGATCTAATTTAGTAGAATCAGGTTCATCTTTTTGAATTTTAACTCTTTCTACTGGTTCATAAATAATTTGTTTTAATCCTTCAAATGTTGATTGTGCTTTAATCCATAAATTTTGTTTAACAATATATTCTTTAATTTTATGATTATCAGAACATATTATTAAAGGAATATGTTTTTGAATTTTTGTAATTAAATGTGGAATTACATGCTTTTGATATCCTTCACAATCAGATTCTTTACCCATTTCAAAAATATCAATTGCTTTAGCAATGTCTTCTTTTTGAGCTATACCATGTGGTAAACTATTAGTGATATTTTCAATTCCATTTGTTTTTTTTCCAGCATGAATTGTTAGAATTCCTCCTAGTCCTTTAATTAAATTAGCTGTTTCAAGTATATTACAATAGACTTCATTATGCGCCTTTCCCTCTCCTTGAATCCTTGAAATATTAGTTCTACTTTCAATTTGTTTCCAAATAAAGTCTAAATTGCAATCTTCACTAAAGATGGCTATAAAGTGTATTGGTACCTCTCCTCTTGAATCAGAAAGGAATTCTATTCCTGGAAATATACTTATATTTTTTTCTGAACCGAGCTTCTGCAGTTCAGTAATTCTTTCTGTATCAATGATGTGATGGTCAGTAATCACAACAGCAGAGATGTCATTTTTTTTTAACTCATCTATAATTTCTGAATTTGTGACAGATTTGTCTTTATAGTCATACGATGCAGGTGTATGAATATGTAAATCCCATTTTCTCCACTCAGAACCTCTGTTAATTGTCATAGCTTTTAGTTTTTTCTAATATATTACTTTTCCTTTAATTGAGCAGTCTTTCTCAATCAACAAATATATTTCAATCAATAAAGAAAAAACTACGGTTTCCCGTAATCCTTAACATTTCTCCAATATCTCCCTAAAAACCCTCTCCATCTCAGCTTTATCCACCTTTCCACTTTTCAAACCCTTCGATTTTTCCTCATTATAAGCTATGGTTTTCTCCAAAAACTCAAACAATTCCCAATCATTTGGATGATAATAAGCTTCTCCTTTGGTGGCTTTTAAGGTTATAAGATCTTCTATTTTTGTTCTGGTTTCATCATCCACTAAAACAAGCAGTTCACTAAACAATACTGGCGGAACTGTTTCTTTTTCTATGATCCATTTTCCGGTTAATGCAGTTCTCAGACAATAAAAATAGCTTTTTAGTTTCACTTCATCAGCTCTGCAGGCTTCCAGGTATTTTTTGCTCATGCTTAAATAGTGATAGGAAACGGCTACCGGCGAAAAACAGGTATCAGCTAATGGCCTGAAAAGCTCTACAAACTTTGCATTTTCCTTATAAACGATAGGAGAGTAGAACCAGCTCAGTAAAGCGGCATTCGATTTCAGTAAGAGATGAAAAGTCTTTCGGAGATCCCATCCGGAACCATCCAGATCATCTTCGGTCATAAATTCTATCGTTTCATCCTTGTCCCAAGGTGAAAGATACCAGTCTTTTTCATGACGGTATATAAAACGTATGTCATAATCGCTGTCCGGAGAGGCAAAGCCCCAGGCTCTGCTGCCAGATTCAACGGCAAGAAGTACTTTTATATCTCGTGCAGCTTCCACTTCTTTTATCTTTTCTACTATTTTTGGTGTCATTGTTTTCAATTTTATAATGCAAAGTAAAGAAGGTAGTACGTAGTGTTATTGCGCAGTAGTTTAAAGTTTAAGGTTAAATGTTATCAAACTTTCAATCTTGGATCCGATATTCCTTTTCAGGCTATCTGTCTCTCATCTCTTCGTCTATTATCTATTTTCTCTATCTATCCTCAATCCATAGCACAAACATTACCCACAATACCCCTTATTTCACTAATATTGCACTTTCTCTATTTAACATAACTACTTTTACAACCATGTTGACAACCGAACTACAGCATAAAATTGATTTTAAAACAAAACCTTTAGGTGCATTAGGACATCTGGAGCATCTTGCCCACAAAATAGGAATGGTTCAAAATACCACTTCTCCACAGCTTTCAAATCCTCATATGGTGGTTTTTGCTGCTGATCATGGGATTGCAAAGGCTGGAGTAAGTGCCTATCCTCAGGAAGTAACCTATCAGATGGTGATGAATTTCTTAGGCGGCGGAGCGGCCATCAATGTATTCTGCAGGCAGCACGGAATCAATATTAAAATTGTGGACGCGGGGGTGAGTTTTGATTTTCCGGAAGGGTTAGATTTAATAGACAAGAAAGTTAGAAAATCCAGTCGTAATATTCTGGATGAACCGGCGATGACTTCTGAAGAATATCAGCAGGCTTTACAAAATGGAAGTTCGGTGGTGGCTGAGATCGCTAAAACTGGCTGTAACATCATTGGATTTGGTGAAATGGGAATCGGGAATACTTCTGCTTCTTCTCTCATGATGAGTAAATTGTTTGACCTTCCTGTCGTAAGCTGTATCGGACGTGGAACAGGTTTGAATGATGATCAGCTTCAGAACAAGATCAATATTTTATCATCAGCAATAGAAAAATATCCGGATATCAGAACTCCGGACGAAATTGCACAGACTTTGGGCGGATTGGAAATTGCCCAGATGATTGGGGCGATGGAAGAAGCTTTCCGTCAGAATATGCTGATTATGGTAGACGGATTCATTGCCACTGTTGCCATAACCACCGCATGGAAAAAGAATCCTGAAATCCTGAAAAACTGTATATTCTGCCATGTAAGTGATGAGAATGCCCACCTTCAGCTTCTTGAATTATTGGGACAGAAAGCTTTACTGAACCTTAATTTAAGGTTAGGAGAAGGAACAGGCTGTGCATTGGCTTACCCACTTATTCAAAGTGCTGTAAATTTCCTGAATGAAATGTCCAGTTTTGAAGATGCTCATGTTTCAAACAAAGAATAAATGAAAGCGATAAAGAATGAACTGATCTACTTTGCAACGGCACTGATGTTTTTCACCAGAATTCCAGTTCCGTTTACCATCCCGTATTCCAGTGAGATCATGAATAAATCCCAGAAATATTTTGCATGGATTGGATTGTTGGTAGGGTTGATTAATGCCGGGATTTTATATCTTTCTACTCAACTTTTTAACCTGGAAATAGGAATTGTTCTGATGATGATTAGCAGCGTGCTTCTGACTGGAGCGTTTCACGAGGATGGTTTTACAGATATGTGCGACAGTTTCGGTGGCGGATATGGAAAAGAGAAGATCCTTACCATTATGAAAGACAGTAGAGTAGGTGCTTATGGAACCATCGGGATTATTTTATTGTTTGCCCTAAAATTCTTCAGTATTCAGGCTCTGGGAGCTGTTGATCTGATAAAGACTTTGGGAATTATTATCCTGGCACACACTTCAAGCCGTTTTATTTCAGGAACCATGATCTATACGCATCAGTATGTAACGGATATTGACGTAAGCAAATCAAAACCTTTGGCGAATAAACCTTTGGATGGAGTGGCTTTACTGGTTGGGTCGATCAGTGTTTTACTTTCTTTTGCTTTAATTCCTGATTGGAGATTAGTATTGGCTTTTGCATTAGCCTATTTAGGAAAAATCTGTATGGGCTGGTATTTTAAAAAGCATATTGGCGGTTATACCGGAGACTGTCTGGGAGCTGTACAGCAGGTGACTGAAGTGTTATTTTATTTAGGAACAATGATTGTATGGAAGTTCATCTGATTCGTCATACCGCCATAGATAATCCGGAAAATCTGTGTTATGGATTTGCTGAGATGCCCTTACGAAAAGAGTATCTGGAAGATTTTGACCGATTAGAACTGGATCATGATTTTGATTTAGTGATTTCAAGCCCTGCACAGCGTTGTCGTCTTCTGGCAGAATATTTTAAGTTGAATTATTCAATTGATGAAAGACTCCGGGAAATGAACTTCGGAAACTGGGAGCTAAAAAAATGGACAGAAATTCCTGCAAAAGAAATTAATCCGTGGTACGAAGATTTTATTAATGTTAAAGCTTCAGGCGGAGAAAATCTCCTTGCAATGCAAACCCGAGTCCTCAGCTTCTGGAATGAACTGATTATTAAAAAAGACGTTGAAAAAGTTCTGATTATTACCCATGCGGGTGTAATTCGTCTTATTCTACAATCTGTGCTACAGTTTCCTTTAGAAAATATGTTCAGCATCCAGATTGATTATGGAAAGAAAGTAATCATTGAAGCTAACGGGGAGTATTTTTCCATTAAAAAAGTAAATGAATAAATAATCTTTATTTTTTATAAATCTGCGTTATCTGCAAAATCTGCGAGAATAAAAATCTAAAATAAGATCATCTGCTAAAAGCAAAAACGCCATTCAAAATTTTTGAACAGCGCATTTTTATTTAAAGACCTTAATAAAGCTATCTTTTTCCAGGCTTTCCAGAGAGAAATCAAAATCAGCTTCCGCTTTTTCTGTCGTAATCTCAGCTCCCAGCTCTTTGATAAGCTCATTGAAGGACATTGCTTCATACCATTGCTGATACAATGCATTTGTGGCCATCATAGATACTTCCGTATTTCCTGAAACATGAGAATGACCCGCTCCGAAATTCAACAGTACGAAACATTGCTTTTCGTTTTTTGGCAGCAGCATTCCCAGGATCATTTGCTTCTGCACAGAATTACATCTGGCTTCTGCAAAGAGTTGGTTAGGATTCATCATATAATCATAGGAAATATTGTCTCCTTTACCGATGACGATTTTATATCCACAGTTGGCATCTCCACTGAAAACATTGTTCATCACAAGTGTTGGAGTACTCAGGCCTTTATTGGCATAAAGATATTCAACGGCACCGTTAGGAGCAGAAGTCATATCTCCGGAATACATCAATTGTCCGTTAGCATGATTATAAGCGGCATTCCAACCTATTTTTCCTGCGATACTCAATCCTGAAAGATCCAGGTCACGGGCACCCCATTTATCTTCCCAATAGATACCAACGGCTAATCTATCACCGTAAAAACGGGTTCCGGTAGGAATATTTCCAACAAACATTTTTTCAGAAGTTGGAAGGGCAAATTCTATATTCTCAGGGAAATAGAATTTCTTTCCGGAAATATGTTCATATTTCAGCTTTAGAAAATCTAAAATGAACTCATAATTGAATTGATTTACATCAGTTTCCTTCCCTTTTTTAACCCACGATTTTCCATTTCTGACTCTGTAGACAAAAGTATCCTGGCCATACATTCTTGAATAACACGCTGACAGTGCTTTAAATAATGCAAACGGTGTCGCATTTTCCAGCCAATGCCAATCACTGTTTTCCAGCAAGGTATTGGTAGCATTGTTTAGTGGATTTGAAACTAATGGCTTATGATTGACTTTAGACAGCTTCGAAATTTTATTAATGGCTTTCGGAGCTCTGTTCTTATAAGCAAGGAATAACGGTTTAAATCTGTTGAAAATTTCTGCCAGTTTTTCCATACCAAAACTTTCAAACAAATACGTTGGATTGAACTTACTTTGCTTGATTAAATCAATCAATTCATCATTTTTGATTAATAGCGTTGTTTGGGTGGTCTTATAGATTACGTAACGGAAAAATTCAACAGGATTTTCAGGGTAAATATCGTATCGATCCGCTATTTTTATAATGGCTTCCTTATTTCTGATATTTTCTTTTCCTGTAAAATCATATTCCAGTTCCGTATGCAGAATATACAGCAAATCATCAATCGTTTCTTCTTTCAAAGCGATTCCGGATTGAAGAAGAGAAAGGCATTTTTCCTTCATTTCTTCTACGGTGTAAGCTTTTATGACTTTAAAGACCAGCTTTGTATCAGGAACATTCAATACTTCTTTAGGAATATAGATCTCACTCTGGAAATCACTTCCATAGGTTGAAATATAATGTTGAATCTGCTCAAGAAACAAATCAAATCTGGAAGTATCCTTTATTTTTTTCCAGGATTTATGGAATGTTTTATTCAAATCATTTCCATTCAGTTTTTCTTTTGAATAGTAGGAAATGATTTCTTTTTTAGCCCAAACTGCATGAGGTTCAATAATAAAACCGTTATCAGAAATAAATGGTTTTGCATTTGATTCTTTGGCTAATACAGCATTGAATAATTGTAATGTTTTCATTGTTTTAATTTTAAAAAAATAAGTGAGGAGTAGGTTCATTAAAAGTGAAGTGTTATAGGAACTCCTTTTACCTATAGTTTTATAAAGCGGGGAGTAAATACCAAATATATAGGAACTCCCTTTGCCTTATGATTGGTGAAAAGGCGGAAAGTATTTCTAACTTATAGGAACTTTCTTTGCCTGAAATTATGTTGAGGAGCAGACAGGGCTCGAACCTGTGACACACAATTGGGATTCATAGGAACTTTATTTGCCTGTAGCGAAAAGTAATTTTGTTGCTCTACCATCTGAGCTACTGCCCCTGCCGTATGAAAAAAGTTTTCATGAACCGTACAGGCTTTTACACCCATAAGGTTTGGTTATTAGTTTTGGTTGTTTTGTAAACATTACTGATGGTCAAAACCTGTAAGGCTTACTATTAAAAATTATGCTTTTCTATATTTCTTCTTTTTCTTCCATGGTGCATTTTTCTGAACATCACCGGCCATAATACATCCGTAAGGCATCACTTCATCCAGTACTTCACAAAGTCCGTATTCCTCAATCTGTGCTCTTACATTCGCTGCACTTTTATAAGCGCTTGGCAGCTCAGAAATATCAATTTCATTGGAATAGAATCTGATATCCAATCCCGCAGTTTCCTCATTGAAGATCTCTTCAGTGGTTTTATGAGCTAAAGATTTTTTATGCTGGCTTCTACTGAAATTTCTTCCTGCTCCATGTGGGGCAAAACCAAGATTTCTCTCATTCGTTTTTCCCTGAACAATCAACACCGGTTCAGCCATATTCAGTGGAATCAGTCTTGGTCCGGTAATATCAGGCATAAACTTATCATCCAACGGAGTAGCTCCCTTAGCATGATAAAACAGATCACCATCTTTGAAAACAAAATTATGTTCATTCCAATATCTGTTTTCTTTTTCAATTTCCAGTTTATTTAAAACCGCATCATGAATAGAAGTATGGTTTTCTTTTGTCCATGTTCTGATAAGCTGAAGCGCTTCCCAATAAGCTTTTCCTTCATCTGTATCATAAGGAATCCATGCATTTTCTCTTAACGTTTCAGGGGAAATATCCTGTCTGAAACGGTTCGCTACTTTCATTCCTTTATCATATAGGGCTGCACCCGGAGCTCTGGAACCGTGGTGAGTCACTAGCATTGTATTTCCTGTATTTTTAGAAACTCCAACGAAAAGGAAATGATTTCCGTCTCCCTGTGTTCCCATATGAGAACGGGCAATACTAATCAGTTTTTCATCATTTAAGAATTCATTTTCTCTGAAAGCATCCATCAATTCCTGAGACATAGGCATCTGTTCCCCTCTTGGTCTTCCTCCGTATCCGAAATGCGTCACAGAATGAGCAGCATCCAGAATATCTTTAGGGTTAACCTTTCCGAAATCAGTCAGCATTACAGAACAACAGATATCTGCACTATGGAATCCTGGGTGAATGGCATTTTGGGCCACAACCACACCTCCAACCGGGATCTGACCTTCAGGACCTGTAGGGCAGGCATCAGGCATTAAAGCTCCGGCAGTTAGAGTAGGCGTTTTCATCAGCTTTTTCATCGTTCTGATTACTTTTTCTACATTATCGGTTTCATTTTCATGTTCAGCTCTGATGTTAATGATAAACTCAGGAGCGGTTTCATGAAGTGGAATAAGTTCAGGTTGTTTGAACTGTTCCAGATATTCTTTGATCTGAATTTCATCCAGATGATTTTCATTGATATAAGTAATGGCATCTTTAAACCATTTAGCTGGTCTATATCCCAATTCGATTAAGTGATTTCCGTTAAATTCCATTGTTATTTCATTTTGATGATGCAAAGTAATAACGTTATTGCGCAATAGTTTTGCGCAGATAAAAATTTTTTGATTATTTTTACAAAAAAAATAAAAAAGGGCATTTCACCCGTTTGGAAATGAGTGTTTTGACCTTATATCAAGAGAAATTAAACTTACAACTATGATTTTATTAGAACAATTAAAACATTTTCCTGAAACCGTTCAATTCAATGATGTGATTGCTTATATAGATGCAAATTATGATTTTACCCCTACAGCATTCAGAAATGGAAATACAAGAAATGAAGAAGGGCAGAACAATGGCTCATGTAAAATATTTGGTTTTGCATCTTATCATGGATTAACCAAAGAAGAAACCCTTCCGCTTTTCGGAGAGTTTTATAGGGAAGATGTGCTTAAAAACCCTAATGGAGCAGATCATCAGAATATCAGAAACTTCATGGAATTCGGATGGGACGGACTAATCTTTGAAGGAAATCCATTGAGAGAAAAATAGGTTTTAAGACAAAAATAATCACCATGTCATCTAATAAAAATGCTCTGATCCGTTATAAGACATTAGATAAGTGCCTCAAGAATAAATACCGGAAATACACACTGGAAGATCTTATTGATGAATGTTCCGAAGCTTTGTTTGAGTTTGAAGGGAAGGAATCTTATGTAAGCAAAAGAACCATTCAGCTGGATCTTCAGAATATGCGGAGTGAAAAGTTTGGGTATGAAGCTCCTATTGAAGTGTATGAAAAGAAATACTACCGGTACAGCGATCCGGAATATAGTATTCATAATATTTCTGTGAACGAAAGCGATCTGAAAGCGATGAATAATGCTGTACAGATCTTAAAGCAGTTTAAAGACTTTTCCATGTTCAAAGAAATGAACGGTGTGATTCAGAAACTGGAAGATTCTATTCATTCTACCAGCCAGAAATCAATCATTCATTTGGATAAAAATGAGCAGCTGAAAGGATTGGAACATATTGATGTCCTGTATGAAAGCGTACTTAATAAAAAAGTACTGAAGATTTTATACAAAAGCTTTACAGCAAGAGAATCCAGTGTTTATACGGTTCATCCGCAGCTGCTGAAGGAATACAACAACCGTTGGTTTCTGATCTGTCTTTACAAGCAGAAAATGTATAACCTTGCCCTGGATAGGATGGAAAGTATTGAAGTGGATGAAAAATCCTCCTATATTGATAAAAATCTGGATGGAGATGAATATTTTAAAGATATTGTAGGGGTTACTGTTGCAGAATCAATGGTTCCCCGAAATGTAG
>NZ_MAYF01000055.1 GCF_001684955.1 Chryseobacterium contaminans
GTTTTTTACAATATTACTGGGATTTGCCAACCACAAAAAAAGTAATATTTTTGTTCATTCTTCACAAGATCAAATCAGTTTTAAAGTATCCAGTTCTGTTCAGCAGCATGAACTTTTGTTCATTGCATCTATTGCTGAAAATGATTTTGATGCAGACAAAGCTTTTTTGGATCTACCATTGGTTCTTTTTGAAAAAGAAATGTTTTCATGGGGATCTGCATTCTATTCAAATGCTGTAGTGAATTCTGAAACGGAGTTCATCCATCCTTACCACCTTCCCAAGTATCTTTTATTCCATAATTTAAAGATCAGGATATAAACTTTCAGCTTTAATTACCCATTTGTAAACTCCTATCAACATTGGGTTTTACATCTGTTTTCTCATTTAGGTTATCCGAAAAAATCAGATAATCAGTTTCATCTATAAAAATATAAGCTATGCATGAATTGAGTATAGTGAAGGATATCTTTGACACTTTGGAAGAGCATTATGATGCAAAAGTAGAAGATATTCAGCAGGTTCAGGTAACAGCAGGGCTCCTGTCTAATGTTCAGCCTGTCCTGATTCAGAATGCGTTTGATGCCTTTATTACCGACCACCCTTACTATCAGGAAATGGAACTTGAAGTCCTCGTCAATGATATTATTGCCCATTGTGAGCAGTGCCACAAAGATTTTCAGGTCAGGTACCACAAATTTGTCTGCAACGACTGCGGAACCCCTTCTACCCAAATTGTTCAGGGAAACGAACTCTTTATTTCAAAAGTAATTTTTAAACAAAAAGATCATTAATATGTCAACAGCTAATCCAAAAAGTTTAGGAAACCGTGTAGGTTCCGTTCAATGTGATAATACCACTCTTCATTTATTAAAGGCTAATGATTTTGTAGCCAAAGCCATCAGAGACCGTTTAAAAGATATCTGTGTCATCAATGTATGTTCATCTCCTGGATCCGGAAAAACAACGTTAATGCAGGAAACCGGAAAAAGACTGGCTCAGGATCTTAATATTTCTATTCTTGTAGGAGATCCTGAAACAGAACGCGATGCCATCAGAATGCGTGAAGTAGGCATCAATGCTTTACAGATTGTTACAGGTGGAATGTGCCATATTGAAGCTCAGATGATTCTACAGGCTTTAGACCACATCAATTTGGAAGGGGTTGATTTATTATTCATCGAAAATGTAGGGAACCTTCTTTGTCCATCGGCATTTGACCTTGGTGAAGATTATCGTGTTACGCTTTTGGCTTCTACTGAAGGAGATGATAAACCCAAAAAGTACCCACGTATGTTTTTAACCAGCGAACTGATGCTTGTTTCTAAAGCAGATTTGCTTCCTTATGTTCCATTCTCGGTAGAAGCAGTAACAAAAGATGCCCATGAGGTGAATCCTAACCTTGAAGTAATGACCATCAGTACCTTAAACGGAGACGGCATTGACGAATGGTGCAACTGGCTGAAAGAAAAGGTAAAACTGAAAAAAGAAAGCGCTGCTCAAAAAGCTTAATATGAATACAGTACAACCAGTCGTAATTGATGAAGTAAAAGCAAAAATTGATCTGAACGGTCAAAATTTTGACCTCCTGGAACTCGAATGGTTTGAAAATAAAAAACAAAAACTAACCCGGACCACCAGATCCGGGAAAGTTTTAGAACTGAGATTGGGAAATCTAAAAGAATGGCAGCATGGAGACGGATTATACAGCAACGGGCAATTAATAGCCACTATTGCTATCAAAACCTGCTTAACAATAAGCTTCCCAGCAGAAAATGATGCTGAAGCTGCAGATTTCTGTTATTTTATCGGGAACCAGCATCTGCCGGTATTCCTGACTTCCCCTCAACAGTTTGCTGTGCCTTATGACGGACGTCTGTTTGAACAGCTGTCTTTCAGATATGGGGCACGTATTCAGCTTACCGATGCTCAGCTTTTATCCCATCAATCATTACGTTATCTGGCAAAAAATAGAACACATGAAAATTAGAAGCCTGCTTATCATAGGATTTTCCGCTACGATATTAGCATTACAAAGCTGCAATAATTCCAAAAATTCTGAGGGTAAAGAAATCTCAACCAATGTAGCAGTATCTGCAACAGACAGCAGAGGTAAGAAAATTACCCTTCCTCATGAAGCCATGCGCGTAGTGGTGTTGTACAATGCACTGGTTGATGATGTTTACATGCTTCTGGCAGGTGAAAAAATTGTAGGAATTCCTCAGCAGATCTATGAAATGGAAGATACTTACCGTTTTCTTTCCAAGCTTGATGACCGTATTAAAAACAAAAGTATTGCTACTCCTACTTTTGGTGGACAATCCAGTAATGCTGAAAGTATTGTTGGGCTAAAGCCGGATTTGGTGCTAACATTCAATACCGATCAAGATAATATCACCCAAATTGAAAATCTTGGTATTCCGGTCTTTACTTTTTCTTCTTTAAACGATGAAAAGATCCTTGAAGAATTAAAAAATGTCGGAAAACTTCTTGGAAAAGAGAAAAGAGCTGAAGAAGTTACAGGATATGTTGCTGAAGAAGTAAAGAAAATGAGAGCTTCACAAGCTGCCTCTCCAAAAAAGATCTACTATGCATGGTCAAAAGGCCGTATTATGTCTACCTCAGGAAAAGGAAGCCTAATTGATATGGCGATTACCCTTTCCGGAGCTCAGAATGCCTGTCCCGTTCCTGTGGAAGCACCCAACATCAGTGCTGAAACCATGTATAAATGGAATCCTGACCTTATTATTCTGTGGAATTCAAAACTATCCGATGTTTACAGTCTTAAGGAATTGGAAGCCCTTCCTGCAGTAAAAAACAAGCAGGTATTTGCCATGTCTCCATCATTCCCTTATGATCCGCATACCGTTAAATTTTTGTTGTTTGCTAAACAGCTTCGTCACTGGTGTATGCCTGAATATTCACAGGAACAACTGGATCAGGATGTAAAAAAAGCTTTTGAAGTAATCTACGGTAAAAAAGGATTGATCTGATGATGAAAAATCTCAAAACAGCCTCTTTACTGGTTCTATTCCCTATCCTTTTAGTGTTTGTTTCACTGGTGATAGGTTCCAGCCAGAATATTGGTATGGGAGAACTGTTTCACCATATCGCTCTGGAACTGGGAATTTCAAAAGATGAAGCAATTCTTCAGGGAAGTCTGCATACCATTTTATGGCAGGTACGTTTACCAAGGATTGTCCTTACTTTCCTGGTAGGCGCTTCTCTGGCCTCTGCCGGCGGAGTTTTACAGGCTGTTTTCAGGAATCCGATTGTAGATCCGTTTACTTTGGGAATTTCTTCGGGTTCTGCATTTGGAGCTGCTTTGGCGATGTTATTTCCGATAATGGCAGTGAATATTTCAGCTTTCATTTTTGGAGTTGTGGCTGTGGTTATTACCTATCTTGTTTCTTATGCAGGCGCTAAAACATCCATTGTAAGCATGGTGCTCGCCGGAATGATTGTATCAGGTGTATTTACAGCATTCCTTACTGTTTTACAATATTTGAGTGATCCTTATAAATTACAGGCGATTGTACAATGGACCATGGGAAATCTGCACACCGCTTCCTGGCAGAAAGTTCATACGGCGGTATTTCCGATCCTTATCGGCTTAGCTGTAATTATTGTTCTTCGATGGAAACTCAACCTTTTGGCCTTGGGAGATCATGAAGCCATGGCAGTTGGTGTAAATCCTACCGTCTTGAAACTGGTCCTGATGGCAGTAGCTACCATGGTTACCGCATCATCCGTTGCTGCTGTTGGCGTTATCAGCCTGTTTGGATTGATTGTTCCTCATATCAGCAGAATGATTTTGGGACCGAATAACAGCATTACCGTTTGGGCCAACATCAGTATTGGTGGAGCATTTTTATTACTGATTGATGATTTTTCACGAACGGTAATGCCTTTTGAAATTCCGATCGGAGTATTTACCATGATTATCGGAGCCCCAATTTTTATTTATCTCATGCGTCGAAACGCTATAAACTGGAACTCATGAACAGTGTGATTAGTATAGAACAGCTTTCTTTTGATTATGGAAAAGATCAGGTACTGAAAAATGTACAGGCAAAATTCCAAAAAGGGAAATTATCCGTTATTCTGGGAAGAAACGGAAGCGGAAAATCTACTTTATTCAAAATTATTGCCGGACTGGAAAAGAGCTACAAAGGAAACGTCTGGATAGCCGATAAGGAACGTAGAAAAATTAAAATAGGAACTAACTCTCCTGTTCGTCTCGGATTTTTAACCCAGTTTCATCAGACTACTTTTCCATTTAAAGTTTTTGATGTAATATTAACGGGAAGAGCTTCTTTTTCAAGGTTTTCACCAAAGCAATCAGATTATCAGGAAGTAGAAGCCATTCTGAAAAAATTTAATCTCACTCATTTAAAAGATAAGCCTTATACCTCTCTTTCCGGCGGAGAACGTCAATTGGTATTATTATGCCGAGTATTGGTTCAGAAACCGGATATACTCATGCTTGATGAGCCTACCAATCATCTCGATCTGCATTATCAGGTTGCTGTGTTGGAAGTCATTCGTCAGTTGGTGAATGAAGGCACTACGGTTTTGTGTGTGATGCATGATCCTAATCTTGCCTTTCTGTTTGGTGATGAATTTTTTGTCATGCGCCATAATGAACTGATAGCTGTTCAGTCACTGGAAAAAGACGAATTGAAACAGCTTCTCGAAGAAACCTATCAGGTTCCTTTACTTGCTCTGGTCAACCAGGGAATCCCAATGTTTGCACCTCAATTAAAATAAAATATATGAAAAATTATGAAGAAATAACGATTTCGTTGGTACAGGATTATCAGGTATTTGAAGTACTGCCTTATGTAATGGAATTCAGACGCCAGTTATATCCTTTGCTTGATCCGTTAATTGTTCCAAAAGACCTTGTTAATTTTGAACAGAATTACCTGCACTCTCCTACCGGAGCCTTTTTACAGGCCAGAACTGCAGATGGAAAACTGATTGGTGTTATCGGAATGATGCCTTTTGATTACCGTTTTCCTCATCTGGATATTGATGAAAGAACCACCGTAGAAGTTGCAAGACTATTTGTTAATCCTGAATATCGAAGAGCAGGAATTGCCACCCGCCTGTTTCAGGAACTGGTAAAAACAGCTCAACAAAAAAATATACAGAGATTATATCTGCATACTCATCCTTTTCTGCAGGGAGCCTATGATTATTGGCTGAAACAGGATTTCAAACTTCTGAAGTCCTGCTATGAAGGCACTTACCCAACCCTCCACATGGAATTAATGATTCCCGCAGAACAATAATAATTCAACAGCGTAGAAAGATACAATGAAGCCAATGACTAAAAAAGCATTGTACATTAATGGTATAATGCTCTTCCTTCCTTTTGCCTTATCCGGACAGGAAAACCATTCTATTTTCGGAAAAGTTCTGAATCAGGAAGGAAATATAATTTCGAATGCTACAGTTTCCATCAATCAGAGAACGATGACCACAACAAGTAAGGATGGAAAATTTCAGTTTGAAACTCCTGTTCAGTATCCTGCCCAGCTAATGATTGATGCCAAAGGATATTCCGGGGTAAATATTACACTGGATTCTCTTTCTTATGATGATAAAAGCGGAATCACGATCCGTTTGGCAGAAAATCAAACAAATTTACAGGAAGTTTTGATTACCGTCCGCAGAAATAATTCTTACCTTACCAATAATCTGGAATTAGGTGGGAAATTTTCAGGAAATTTAAAAGATCTTCCACAGTCTGTTTCCATTGTCAGCAGTGAATTTATGGAAGATAAACAGGCCTATACCACCCGTGATGTCGTTCAGGATCTTGCCGGAGTCACTACAGCCTCTTCTTACGATGACCTTATCATCCGCGGATTCAAAAGTGGCTATGAAACCGGAATCCGTCTTGTAAATGGATTACGGTCAGGGTACAGTTATGGAAACAGCTATTACCGCTCTCCTTTAACGATCAATCTGGAAAGTGTCTCTGTTTTAAAAGGCCCCGGAGCGTCCTTATTTGGAGATGTTACTCCTGGCGGAACCATCAATATGGTAACCAAAAAACCTTTGGATAAGCAAAAAGGGTCTGTTAACTTCTCAGTAGGCAGCTTTCAGACCATCCGCACCAGCGTTGACCTGACAGGACCTTTGGATAAAGAAAAGAAAATCCTGTATCGTTTGAATGCCGGCTATGAAGACAGTAAAACCTTCCGAAATGTCAATCAGCAAAAGAATTTCATGATTGCACCGTCTTTTACCTTTAAACCATGGGACGGAACCCAAGTAGATATTGATCTGGTTTACGATCAGTTTCATGGCTATCTCGATCGTGGAATGGGATTGAGAAATAATGATTTTTACGCCCTGGACCGCTCTTTTACATTAAGTCAACCCTCAGATTTTTATAATACCCAAACCCTGTCATTCAGTGCAAGATTAAGTCAAAGACTTACCCACAACCTTTCATTGAATGCAAGCTATATGAAATCCATCTATCAGGAAGATGTCAATGAACACCGCACCCTGAACAGTTATGCTGATGCGCCCAAAAATACAATCATGAATATGCGTTTCTTTGACCGTCATGGAAAAGATTACACAGATAATTCTGTTGTCTATCTGAAATGGGATCTTACCGGCCATAAGATAGAAAACCATATCGTTGCCGGAATAGATTATGCTCAATATGAAGGCGACAGCAATAATCAGCAGCGGGAAGCCAGACAACAGAAAATAGACGGCAAAATTGTTCCTTTAACCTTTGATCTTAATAATCCTGCTTACACCACTCATGACCTAAGCAATTATGTATGGTTATCACAGGGAAATTATCCTTTTTTAAGTCCTTATAAAACAACCGGAATCTACGTACAGGATCAGATTTCTTTTGCAGACAGATTGAAACTTATCGTGGGATTACGCCATGAACATTATTATTCTGAAACCGTAAGCGGCAAAGACCGTTTTCATGCCACACAGAATGCATGGTTACCCCGAATTGGGTTTACGTATCAGATCAACGATCAGATCAATTATTTTGCAAGCTATTCCCAGGGATTTGCTCCTGTAGGGGCCAATTTTATTCAGAATTATCAGGATTACGGTGCTGAGAAACCTTTTACTGCGGAACACAGCTTTCAGATTGAAACAGGATTAAAAACCGGATTTTTCAAAAATCAACTGCAAATGGACCTGTCACTTTTCCAGATTGAGCGTCAGAATATGCTGATTGCAGCCGGAGAAATCAGTACTACAGGATTTCCTGTATACAGACAATCGGGAGAGGCGGTGTCAAAAGGTATGGAACTGGATATTCGCGGGCAATTAACGAAAGAATTTCAGGTTATGGGAAATTATACATTTAACCATACTGAAGTAAAGTCCTCTTCTATTGCTTCAGAGGTAGGACAAGCTTTACCAGGTGCACCTAAAAATATGGCCAGTTTATGGATGAAATACGTTTTCTCAACCTCAGTTTTAAAAGGACTTGGTTTTGGTGCCGGAGTCTATTATGTAGATGCAAGACGTATGGATAACAGCATTGGAAAAGATAGCAATGGCAGTGCCCTTTGGGGAAAATGGCCATCTTATACCACAGTAAATGCTGCGGTGTATTATCATATCGGAAAAATGAAAATGGCTGTAAATGTCAATAATATTTTCGATACCTACTATTTTCTGGGTGGATTCGATTATACACGAGCCTTCCCGGGAGCTCCTAGAAATGTAACGGTTTCTGTGGGGCATTCATTTTAAACTTATTTTTAATCTTGTTAGGGCCTGGGTTGTATTTTACAATCCGGGCTTTTGTTTTCTCTATAAAGTGTTTTGTTGGAAAACGCAAAGGAGTAAAGCCAAACAAGAACATAGACTTTTAATCTCATCATGAATACACCTCATCAATGTTCATAAGATACTGTTCTTGGTTTAACATAATTTATAGAACATTTTATCGGAGATTAGGTCTATTTTTGTATTTTAATCCCTTAAAGAATATCGCTTCCTGCCATTATGGATTATGATTTCCAATTTCATTTTATTGAACCGGATCAGAGTATTGCAGATTTTGTAGAAAACCTGGGGACTTTCCATAACCGGTCTGATGAAGCAAAGGAGGTGGTTATTATTCCGGATGGAAGGGTCGATTTGTTTTTTATGCAATCTCCTTCCAAACCTTTTCATGTTACCCTTATCGGATTGGAAACCTATCCTGAAGAAATACAGATTCCTCCATATACCCAGGCTTTCGTGGTGAGCTTTAAACCTATTGCCGTTGAGTATATTTTACAAACAACGATTGCTGATGTTCTCAATACGGCCAAAGAACTTCCTCTTGATTTCTGGAACTTTAAAGCTGATGATTTACAGAATTTTGAGTTTTGCTGTACAAAAGCAACACAAAAAATACGAGAACTGATTCCTCTGAAAACAGATGAGAGGAAACTTAAACTTTTTGAACTTATCTATGCATCAAAAGGGGAAATGACAGTGAATGAGCTTTCTGAAAAAGTGGGCTGGAGCAGCAGGCAGATCAACCGCTATTTCACAAAACAACTTGGTTTATCTTTGAAGGCCTACTCTACTATTTTACGCTTCAGAGCTTCTTTGGAACATATTGCGCAAGGCAGATTATTTCCGGAGCTTAATTATACCGATCAGAATCATTTCATTAAAGAGGTGAAAAAGTTTTCAGGGGTTGCTCCCAAAGAATTATCTCAAAATAAAAACGACCGATTTATACTATTATCAGTGTTAAAGGGACTGTAATTTTGTCCTGTAAAGTTTTAATACAATGCTGATAGACAATATAACAATAGCCATCGTAGGTGGCGGCCCTGCCGGATTAACACTGGCCAGACTTTTACAGCTTAAAAATGCTAATGTAAAAGTATATGAAAGAGATTTTAATAAAGAAGCCCGAGTACAAGGCTCACCTCTGGATATGCATGAAGATTCAGGGCTGGCAGCCTTGCGTAAAGCGGATTTACTGGAAGAATTTAAAAAGACCTATAGACCTGGGGCAGATAAAACACTCATCATGAATGAACAGGCTGAAATTCTGTTCAGTGACCATGATACTAAGCCAGAAGAAGATTTTGGAGCTGAACATTTTCGCCCTGAAATTGATCGTGGACCTTTGAGAAATATGCTGCTGGAATCCCTCCAGCCGGAAACCGTTGTGTGGGACAGCCATTTTATCTCTATGGAACCTCAAAATAAAGGTTGGTTGC
>NZ_MAYF01000056.1 GCF_001684955.1 Chryseobacterium contaminans
AATCACATCCATAGATCTTTGGAAACTGTTTTCAACGCTACGATTGAACGGTATTTCCCCCTAAAAATAAAAGAGTCTATTCAAAATACATTCGAATAGACTCTTTAAAGGTATAACTTTTAAAATTACTTGATCACTTTCATTTCATCAATAAGCCATTTAGCATCTGCAAATTTCTCAACGATGAAAAGGATGTATTTTGTATCTACCATGATGTTTCTGCTGAAACGTGGGTCATAGTTAATATCACTCATGGTTCCCTCCCATTGTCTGTCGAAGTTAAGACCAATAAGGTTTCCATTCGCATCAAGGGTTGGACTTCCGGAGTTTCCACCTGTTGTGTGGTTGGTAGCCGTAAATCCTACAGGAACGTCACCTGTTTTATCTTTATAAATTCCAAAGTCTTTCTTGTTGTAAAGATCGATCAGTTTCTTAGGAACGTCAAATTCATAATCTCCAGGAATATATTTTTCCATTACTCCTGCAAGGTGAGTCTGGTACCCGTAAGAAACAGCATCTCTTGGAGTAGATCCTTTGATCTTACCATACGTTACACGAAGCGTAGAGTTTGCATCCGGGAAGAATTTTCTGTCTTTATCAGTTTCCATCTGCTGAGCCATGAACTTCTTCTGCAATGCATCAATTTTTGCCTGAAGTGAAGTATATTGTGGATCTGCCGCTTTCATATAAGTCTCTTTCATAGAAACATAAAGCTGATAGATAGGATCTTTCTTCAACGTTTTAATCAGCTTATCCTGATTAGAGAATGCCTTATCAATATCTGCCGTCAGTGTTCCACCATTTACAGCTGTTCTTCCTGTAATAATAGAGTTTTTAGACATATCTTCTACAACAGGAATGTTGGCATTTTCATCTTTATACTTGTTGAATCCTGCCGGTAAAAACTGTGGAGCTGTTTTGTTAGCATATAAAGCTAATAATTTTGCAGTTACTTTAGCATCAAGTTCTGCGCTATAGTCTTTATAGAAAGAAGTAAGTTTTGTTTTTAGCTTCGTAAGCTCCTTCTCATCCATTCTTCCTGCTTCTACAGTAGTTACAAAGTCATAGTAATCTCCTGCCAGCTTTAACGTCTCAGCATTTCTCACCACTTCTGTGTAATATGCATTGTTTAAAGCATAAGGAGCCTGCTCGTTGTAAAGCTTGTTCAGCTGATCTAAAGTAGTTTTAACCTCGGGGTTTTTAGCCACCAAAGAACCTTCATACATTACTTTTTTCTCTACAGCATTGGATTTCTTTAACCCTTCTACTTCACCGATCCACTTTTTCCAGTAATTGGCTACAGATGCATATTTGGAAGCATATTTAATACGTGTTTCGTTATCTACACGCATTTTTTCATCCAAAGTTTTTAAAGCCACATCACGTACAGCAATTCTTGCAGGATCAATATCCTTCATAATTTTCTCTACGGCAACTGAAGGAAGATATTCTGTAGTTCTTCCCGGGAATCCGAATACAAATGTGAAATCGTTTTCATTCTTATCCTTGATGGAAACCGGTAAATAATGCTTCGGAGTGTAAGGGACATTGTCTTTTGAATACTCTGCAGGCTTGTTATCTCTGTCTGCATAAATTCTGAACATAGAGAAATCTCCGGTATGTCTAGGCCAAACCCAGTTGTCTGTATCACTTCCGAATTTTCCGATGCTTTGAGGCGGTGCCCCTACAAGACGGATATCTTTATAGGTTTCGATGGTGTAAGCATAGTACTTGTTTCCATAATACATCGGCTTAACCATAATTGACTGGAAAGATTCGATTTTTTGAGAGTTTTTATAAACCTCAATATTATTGTTGATCTTTTTACTAAGCTCAGGTTCTGTTAGATTGTCTGTTCCTTCTAAAATCTGGAAACTAACATCTTTTATATCTACAATAAAATCTACTTTTACTCCCGGATTTGGAAGTTCGCCGCTCATATTCTTAGCCCAGAAACCATTTGAAAGAAGGTCGTTCTGAACAGTTGAATGTGCCTGAATCTGGCCAAACCCACAGTGGTGGTTAGTCAGAAGCAATCCTTTAGGAGAGATGATCTCCGCGGTACAACCGCCGTTAAACTGTACCACAGCATCCTTTATGCTCGGTTTCTGAGGATTGAAAATATCTTTAGCAGAGATCTTCATTCCCAAATCCTTCATTTCCTTTTCATTCAGTTCTGTAGGAATCCACATTCCACCATATTGTTGTGCAAATGCCATTGCAGCCGGCAAAAGAAATACGGATAAAAGTATCTTTTTTGTCATAATCAAAATTTTGCCCGAATTTACGAAGAAAAATAGGAATAGCCCCATAAAACGAGGGTAAAAATGTCAATAATGAATTTTGCTTCGTAAGTGAATGGTAAATTATCTCATCTATAAAATTGACCAGCGAAGCGAATTGACAATTTACCATTGACTTTATCCGTCTCTCTTATCCTCAAACTCTCTCCCTCTCCAACTCACCCTTGGCTTAATTTTTGATTAAAATTTGTCAGTTAAAAAACATACTTAAATTAATTATTATGATGAAAAACAAAACACTTATCCTTGGAATCGGAGCGGCTTTATTCCTTGCTTCCTGTACTAAAAAAGAAACTGTTGATACTAAAACTTCTGGAGCAGATTCTGCTACTACTGTTCAACCAACGGTTGCAGACAGTACAGCCCATCCAACAACCAGTGCTCAGGGTGATACCTCTGAAAATGCCTTGGATTGGAATGGTACTTACGAAGCAACAGTACCATGTGCTGACTGTCCGGGAATCAAGACTTCATTAACATTGAATAATGATAAAACATTCAGCATTACTGAAGAATATCTTGAAAGAAAATCAAGGAACGAAGATAAAGGTACTTTTACATGGGATGCTACAGGAAGTGTTATCACTTTAAAAGGGAAAACAGCCAACTATAAATATAAAGTTGGTGAAAATATGCTGATCCAACTGGATATGGATGGAAAAGAGATTGACGGACCTAACAAGGATCTCTATGTATTCAAGAAAAAATAAAAATAAAGGCTTCGGCCTTTATTTTTTTGCTTCATTCTAAAACTGATAGGCTATAATTTTGGTATCATCCACCAGGTCTCTGATCAACTCTTCATGGTGGGTATTCTTCCCCGTAAGCCTCCAGGTCGCGGTAATATTCCCTTGTGTATATTGTTGCTTGATTAATAAATACTTTAAATGATGCTTTTTAAAAAGATCTTCACAATGTTTTAAATCTGCTGAATTTGTCACGCCAACTTTATATTCCCTGATCTTGTTATAATTATCTATAAAGCTTTGCAGATAAGTTAAGGCACTCAGAATAATAAGGACCAAAGCTGTTCCCAAAAGAGAAAAGTAAACATATCCGGAACCTACCGCCATTCCTATAGAAGCTGTTGCCCAAATGGTAGTAGCCGTTGTGATGCCTTCAATTTTATTTTCGCCTTTAAATATTACTCCTGCTCCCAAAAAACCGATTCCGGTGATGATATTAGCCGCCAGACGATCCGGATTTCCAACACCAATTTTAATGGAAAGAATGGTAAACAGACAGGCTCCAAAGCAAACCAGAATAAAAGTACGAAGTCCCGCTGATTTGTTACGGTATTCACGTTCAGCTCCAATCAGTAATCCGAGGACTACGGATATAAAGATCAGTAACAACTCATTCTTAACCACATAATGATCCTGTAGAAATTCCATTTTCAAGATTTAATGATAGAATAAATTTACAATAAAAACTTTTACGGAACTATTTTTGGTTCCCAGACTTTGTGTACTATTCCTTAAAAATAGAATGTAAAGAAAAACTTTTGTAATATTACACTTTCAAAGGGAAAAATAAACCTTATACTTATTTTTTTCAATATTAAATGACCACTCGAAAGTTTAAACACCAAGAATGTTCATTCTAATAATTATAATAAATAATACAACAAACAATACATTATGGACAAAGAAATTTCTCACTTCTGGCTGGGGTATTTTAAAAATGAAGAAGAATTTTATGCTTTCGTAGAGGAGGATGAAAATTATTATCTGGAAGAAGAAAATGATGATCAGTATGTTTCAAAATTTGCAGAATCCCAGAACATCAAATGGTTTGATGATGACTTTATAGAATACGGTTTTGAAGACGAAAGATTAGGACTGGTTGAAAAGTTCTCGGAATATTCTTATGCAGACCAATGGCTTCCTGTTCTTGAACAAAAGCTTAATGATCTGAGCCTGGATACTCCGGTAAACGCTATTGTTTTTGCCAGCAGATTTGTGATCCCTAATCCTGTTTCTGTGGACGGAGAGGAAAACAAGCTGTATTATATTGGCGAAATTGAATTTGACGTTTAACCATAAAATAGGATATCTGGCTGTATTACAGCCAGGTTCTTCTATAAAAATCACTTTTAGTGATTATTCAATCTAAAATAGCAAAAGCCATTGAATCTGAATAGGAATAAATCTACAAAAAACCTATAAAACCAGAGGAATAGCATTTATTTTTACAAAAATCAACTTACGTACGGTAAACCGTAAATAATCTTGAATTGTTCAAAATACTTTTGTGCATCAAAAGATTATAACTATGTCACTATCTAAATGTCCACAATGTAAAAACCACATCAGTAATACTGATCATTTTTGTCCACAATGTGGCTACTCTATTAAAGACAACCTAAAGAAAGCTTTTTCTCAAACTTCCAATACACCTATAAAACAAAATAATGGATGCGGTATTGCAATATTGTTCATCTTAGGAATTGCTTTTATAGGATTTCTTATCAATAAATGTACGGGAGAAGAAGATAATTCTAGCTTAACAACTAATACAGCAACCCATATTTCCAAAGAAGACAGTATTAAAAATAAAATAAGAAATGACAGTATAGATAAGCAACAAAAAATTGAAGAAGAAAAGTTCTTAAAATCAAAAGCCGGAAAAATTCATAAAAAACATCCTGAATGGTCGAAGGAAGACTGCATAAATATTTCTGAAAACAAAATTTGGATTGGAATGCGCTATGATATGCTTGTATATATGAGAGGCAAACCTGATAATGTAAATACTTCAAATTATGGAGACGGGCCACAATATCAAGCTTGCTGGCATGATTATGATGCGTCTTGTTTTTATTTTGATGACAGTCAAATCATTACTTCCTATAATTAATAAAGTAAAGGTGAACTATTTAAGTTCACCTTTACTTTAATTTATGATTATTATATAGAATTAATGCGCTTCCAGCCAGTTATTTCCTACTCCAATTTCTACCAATAACGGAACCTGTGTTTTCAAGGCATTTTCCATTTCGGTTTTAATTAATTTTGAAGCAGCTTCAATTTCGTCTGCCGGGGCTTCAAATACTAATTCGTCATGTACCTGAAGCAGCATTTTTGTTTTTAGTTGCTGTTCTTCCAGCTCACGGTCTATTTTAATCATAGCGATTTTCACGATATCGGCAGCACTTCCCTGTACCGGAGCATTTACTGCGTTTCTTTCCGCATGACCTCTTACTACAAAGTTATTGGAATTAATATCTTTCAAATGACGCTTTCTTCCCAGAATGGTTTCAACATATCCCATCTGACGAGCCTTATTCACCTGCTCGGCCATGTATTCCTTCAGTTTCGGATAGGTTTCAAAATAAGCTTCGATCATTTGCTTCGCTTCTGTACGGGATAGTCCGGTTTGTTCTGCTAAAGCAAAAGCACCCTGCCCGTAAATGATTCCGAAGTTTACCGTCTTGGCCTGGCTTCTCTGTGTCTTTGAGACTTCTGCCAAAGGAACTTTAAAGAGTTTTGCCGCTGTGGATGCGTGGATATCTTCTCCGTCCTGGAATGCTTTAATCATATTGTCTTCTCCTGAAATTTCAGCAATCAGACGAAGTTCAATCTGTGAATAATCGGCTGAGATAATTTTCTTCCCTTCTCCGGAAACAAAGGCTCCACGAATCTGTTGTCCTCTCAATGTTCTGATCGGAATATTCTGCAGGTTCGGATTCACACTTGCCAGACGGCCTGTAGCTGCTGTAGTTTGAGAGAAATTGGTGTGTACCCTGTTATCAGATTTATCAATCTGTGATGGCAATGCATCTACATAGGTTGATTTTAATTTCTGATAAGTTCTGTATTCCAGGATATGTTTGATGATCTCATGCTTTGAAGCCAGTTTTTGAAGAACATCTTCCGAAGTTGCGTACTGACCTGTTTTTGTTTTTTTGGCTTTCGGGTCAAGCTGCATTTTTTCAAACAGGATTTCTCCCAGCTGTCTTGGTGAATTCATATTAAATTCTTCTCCTGAAAGCTCAAAAATTGTTTTTTCCAGTTCTCTCAGGTCATTTTCAAGATCAATACTTTCCTGTGCCAGCCATTTTTCATCTAAAGAAATTCCGGCAAGTTCCATTTTCGCCAGAACTTCCATCAATGGCATTTCGATATTGAAGAAAAGCTCTTCCAAGTTTTCCTTTTTCAATTGTGGAGCAAACAGTTCATACAATTGGAAGGTTACGTCTGCATCTTCCGCAGCATAATCTGTCTGGGTTCTAAGGTCTGCATCCCTGAAAGTTCCCTGTTTTTTCCCTTTCTTACCGATAATCGTCTCAATGGAAACAGGTTTGTAGTTCAGGTATACCTCAGAAAGATAGTCCATGCCGTGTCTTCCGTCAGGATTCAACAGGTAATGGGCGATCATCGTATCGAACATCGCCCCTTTCACAGTGATGTCGTACTGTTTTAATATTTTATAATCGAATTTTAGGTTGTGAGCAATTTTCAGCAGATCTTCTTTTTCAAAAAACGGTCTGAAGATCTCAAGGGTCTGCAATACTTCTTCTCTGTTTTCGGATAGAGGAATATAATAGGCTAATCCTTTTTTATAGGAAAAGCTCATTCCTACCAGTTCTGCTTCCAGCTCATTCAATGAAGTGGTTTCTGTATCAAAACAAACTGCACTCTGCTTCAGTAGATTATCTACAAGCTTTTTCTGAGCTTTAGGATTATCAATAAACTGATAAAGATGGTCGTTATGATCAATGGTAGATTTTGTAGAAGTTGCCTGATCCAGCTCTTCAAAATTCGCAAAAAGATCAAGTTGCATCACCTGTCCTTTTACTTCTGTTCCGGACTGGGTCTGCTTTACTTCTATTTCACTTACCACAATAGTTTCTGTAGCGGCCGGTGCAAAAGCCCTGTAAAGATTTTCATATAGTCTTCGGAATTCAATTTCCTCAAAAACTTCTTTTACTTTTTCAAAATCAGGAGTTTCAAGATCGTATTGTTCCTGGTGGAATTCTATAGGAGCGTCACAGATAATGGTAGCCAGTTTCTTAGACATCATTCCACGTTCTGCAGAAGCTTCTACCTTTTCTTTAAGTTTTCCTTTCAGTTTATCTGTATTGGCCAGCAGGTTTTCAATGCTGCCAAATTCTTTAAGGAATTTCATAGCGGTTTTCTCTCCTACCCCTTCTAATCCCGGGATGTTATCTACGGCATCTCCCATCATTGCCAGATAATCAATAACCTGTTTAGGATCTTCTATCTCATATTTGGCTTTTACTTCTTCTACGCCCAGGATTTCTATATCTCCGCCTTTTAATCCCGGTTTATAGATTTTGATTTTATCTGTCACCAGCTGTGCAAAGTCTTTATCAGGTGTTACCATGAACGTGGTATAACCTTCTTTTTCTGCTTTGCAGGCAATGGTCCCTATTACATCATCTGCTTCATATCCTTCAACACCCAGAATCGGAATATGCATGCCTTCCAGAATCCTGTGAATATATGGAACAGCAATTTTGATAGCTTCCGGTGTCTCACTTCTATTAGCTTTATAATCAGCAAAATCATCGGTTCTTACGTTTGCTTTCCCTACATCAAAAACAACAGCCAAATGGGTTGGTTTTTCTCTTCTGATCAATTCGATCAAAGAGTTGGTAAAGCCAAAGATGGCAGAAGTATCTAAGCCTGTACTGGTAAGTCTTGGATTCCTGATCAATGCGTAATATCCTCTGAAAATCATCGCATAAGCATCGATGAGAAACAGCCTTTTATCTTGTGTTGCGTCCATATTATCTATAATGAACAAATATAAGAAAATAGGAAGATAAGTTGCTAGTTTTGGGGATGGGATTCGAGGCGCGGGATTCGAGTTACGGGTACGGGAATTCACGATTCACATACGGAGCAAAATTGATTTTTGACATTATACCAAGTTAACGGTATTTTATATCTTTTTAATACCCTGTATTATAAAAAACAGAACAGTACACTCTGTGAGCATACTGTTCCATTAGTTTTTTTAAGTTTTGTTGTACTGGATTATTTACCAGCAGATGGCCAAAGACCTGCGTACTGAGAAGTACCGTAGTCAATAGTTTCAGCACTTACTACGAAGCTGATCAGCATACTGTTGCTGTCTACAGCGTCGAAGTCTACTTCGTGTTGGATTACGTATCCGTTCTCCCATTTCAAAGTGATCAGAGTTCCTTCTTCGTGAGATTTGTTGAATACAATTTCTCCTACTGTTGGCTTATATTTTCCGTTCAATAAGCTTTCCAGGATGTCTGATTTTTCAGTAGCTTCTACTGTAACTTTGATTAGAGCGTTAGAAGGGTCTGATGCTACACGTCCTGATACGTCTGTTGATCTTGATACGCTGTAGTTCATTTTTAATAATTTCTGACCTTCTCCGTTGTTGAATTTTAAGATTCCTCTTGAATTTCTTTCTGCCATGATTGTAAATTTTAATCGTTAGTAATATTTATGTTATTGAATAATTGTAAGACAAAGATAAAGGGCCTCAAGTTGAAAAAAAAGCTTTTGAATAGAAATCTGAAAAATTGTAGTAGTTCTACGATTTTATGTAGTAATTCTACGACAATGGAGTTAAACAAGAACACAAGCGCCTATTAATAAATATTTTAACTATAATTAATAAATAACAAAAAAGTATCAATTAACACACATAAAAGAGAATTATAATATTAAAAATTCACTTTTATGAAGGTTTAAAAATCTTCCAAACCTTATTATTCATAAATCAATTTTTAACATGAATTCTTTTCTTTTTGCCATATCCGAATGCTAATCTCCAAAACAGACTCCATAGTATAGCATAAAAGACTTTTTTGAATGATACTTGTAGATATTACATACGTTAAAGACAGATAAGGTAATTTCATTTTTTATTCATAAAATTGAAAAGTCTTTTAATTCTTTTA
>NZ_MAYF01000057.1 GCF_001684955.1 Chryseobacterium contaminans
TTCACCCCATCAAAAATTCTTTGAATTTTCGACACCCCTCCAAAGGATGGAAAAATGAAGGCTACTCTTTATAGAGAAGTTAATATCATTATTGATACCACTCTATTACCTATTACCTATTACCTATCATTCACCCTCCTTCTCTAGCCCCGATAGGAACGGTTACCCCGCAACAGGGAGTTGGAGTGCCGGAGGGTTTGAGCCAAGGAGTGTAAGGCGTGAGGAGTATGAGTGGATAGCGGGAAATAGCTCCCGAAGAAAAAAAAAGAAACTTAAACGGAAAATATTTTTAAAGAAAGTGTGAGATGGAGTATTAAAAACCTCATCCGGAAAGATACTCCTAAATAGAATTAGAAATATCGCTTGATTAAAAGCTTATAAGTCCAATAACCGATGAGACAACCAACCGTATCGGCAACAATATCCAATGTTTCCATGGATCTCCCAAGCCCCATTTCTGCCTGCATGATTTCAGTAAGGAAGGCATAAATAAGAATGATCTGAAAAAAGTAAGAGAATTTAATTTTGGGAAATGCGGCAATGAAAGAGAATGCTAAAGCGGCAAATATGCTTACATGCAATACTTTATCGATACCGCTGAACATGAACCAATACTCGCGGTTCTCTTCTCCCGGTTTAAGGAGCATATAAGTAAGAAATGCCCAATAAATGGGCAATATCTTACTAAATATTTTTGAAATTTTATCCAATGATAGCTTTATAATCTTCTGCAGAAAGCAATTCAGACTGATCTGCTCCATCAGCAACTTCTAATTTGATGATCCATCCGTTTCCATAAGGGTCTGTATTTAACAGCTCCGGCTGGTCTTCCAATTCTGAGTTGAATTCGATAACCTTTCCTGAAATAGGTAAGAATAAGTCTGAAACAGTTTTTACTGCTTCTACACTTCCGAAAACGTCTCCGCCATTTAGATCATCATCTACAGTATCTACGTCTACATAAACGATATCTCCAAGCTCTCCCTGAGCGAAATCTGTAATACCGATTGTAGCTACATTACCCTCAATCTTGATCCATTCGTGATCTTTAGTGTACTTTAATTCTGATGGTGTGTTCATTTTTAAATTTTTATTTTTTACAAATGTATTCAAAATTATAGTAGCTTCAAATATTGGATATAAAAAAAGTCCTTCAAAAGAGAAGGACTTTTTTGTTTATGTTATTCCTAGAATCCGCCACCGGAATCTCCGAACGTAAATGTTGCAGAAATTCCTGCTCTGATTGTAGACAGCGGGAAGGCTGTAGAGATCTTATACTTCGAGGTCATCTGTTCGTAGAAAAGTCTCAGGTTCAGGTTTTCAGAGACATTGTAGTCTGCTGAAAGCTTGATGTTGAGAAGTCTCTGTCCTCCTGTAATCTGTGAATCGTTCAATAAGATATTCATGATAGAAGTTCTGCTATCTCTTAATGAAATATCACCTCTGATATTAAGGTCACTTCCCTTTCCTCTGGTTCCTCTTCCTCTTATGTTGGCTGTACCTAATCTGAAGTTACGAACAATATATCCAAGTCTTACTACATATTCTGTATTGGAATCTTCAGTAAGCGTATGGTTTACCAGTCCTAATACCATCATTCGGTTTTTATTATACTGTAATCCGAACTGCATATTGTTTCTCATCGTAACGTCTATTCCAAGAAGTGGTGAGAAGGATTCTACATAACCTACCTGAGCAAAAGTATAAGGGTTAATCTTGTCGCCATCATTCGGTTTAATAACACCTGCGTTATCTACTGTCTGATAATATCCTCCAGGATTACTATGATAATCAATATTACTTTGAATTCCTGTTGCAGTGTACGTTGCAGTGTAACCGTGTAAGATATCAAACTTCGTGAACTGCCCGCTAATTATTGGAATATTCTTCAATCCTGAATAGGTAATTCTCCAGTTCGGCAATGGCATTCCTGCTTTTTTAGGATTCCCCATCGGAGAAACAGATTTTCCTTCAAGAGCTGCTCTGAATGCAGGGATCAATACATAAGCATTGGCTATACTATAATGTTTAGCAAATCCATCACTTCCAATCTCTGCATTAGGACCACCTAGCTGTTGTGAAAGTTTTATTGCATTTTCTCTGATCGCCTGATACACTGCCGTACCATCTTTAAAGGATGAATTAAGCAGCATAGTTGAGTTTGAGTAGGTGATCATATCGGTTGCAAATGTAAAGTTAGGATCAGAAATTCCAGCATCATTCACATAGTTAAATCCGGAATGGGAGAAGTTGCTGCTGAAGTTGTGCAATACATTCAAATCAATTCTGAAATCATTCATTGGCATCATCTGTAGATTAGCCCGCAATTCTTTTGTTGACATTCTTACATAGGCATCAGTCATAAACCTAGAGTCACTTACCCAACCATTTTCCATTACGGTTCTTCTGATATCTGCCTGAGATCCTAACAGGAATCCGATAGTAGGCCCACCCAATGTCTGTCCGTAACCATACCAATTTGGAGCTGATAATAAACCAGGAAGTACGGTACCGTTGTTCTCTGTATAACTTACATCCAATTGCTTAAATGAAGTAAGGAAGAACGCTGCACTTTGAAGTGGAGTAAGCCTATTTTTGAATTTATACTTTTTATATCTGTATCTGTTCTTTTCCCATTGTTTTGTATATACATTGTTTAGGGAATCCATTTCCTGCTTACGTTTCTGAAGCTTGGCATTAATATTTTTAAAATAATTAAACTGTCCAAAGAACTTAGGAATGTCTGCTGTTGCCGTTGCCTGAATCGTATTGGTGTTTTGCCCAATAGAACCTAAGCTTCCTTCAGGGCTTGAAAGCAAAGCTGTAGATCTTGCATTCCAGTTATAGGTAAATCCATACCCAACTTCCGCATCAATAAAGTCCAGATAAGGTAAATACTGGAATGGCAGTTTATAATTCAACTGTGCCCTGTGATTATACAATACCGGTCTACCTGCTCTGAATACATTTCCGAAGATGGATTTATTGTCCATCGTGTTTACATCAATATTATCATTAAGTGTTCTGGTTGCAGAATTAATCTCCAGTTTTAATGATTTTGTAAAGTTGAACCCTAAACCATACTGCCATCCGAAGTAGAAGTTTCTATTTCTGATTGCATTTATATCTCCGTTAGTATTTCCTCCTAAAATAGCCTCAATATTTCTAAACTCAAGTTCATTATAATTTCTGTCAATTTCTGTTCTGAAAGACAATCTTGTTGGAATTGGGTTGATATTAAATTCTTTTACCCATCTCAGATATTTAGTAGATTTTGCAGTATCACTAATCATTTTGTTGAAAGGTTTTATCACCCATGGTTTGAAAGTATAGTTGTAATCAACATATCCTCTCAGATACTGTCTGTAATTTCTCTTGGTATAAATATCTCTGAAATAATCATCATTATAGACCGCCGTTACTGAAACGTTTTCGATATCATAAAACTTAGGCTTTTTATTCTGATTTACTCTTTCCTTACGCATATTAACTACTCCGATACTCCTTTGCTGAGTATATGTTCTTGCCACTTTTTTAAGCTGTTCTCTGTTTGGAGCTTTGCTGAACTCAACATCCGTGTCCAAAGGATTATACTTAGGATCTTCGATGGTTTGTGAGTAAGAATAGTTCAATGGAATTTTTATCCCTGTTTTTTCCGGTAAAAGCTTATCGACGTTAATGGCTGTATTGATACTGAATGCCGATTGAGTAGACTGGTTTCTTTCTGCCGGTTTAGAATCAATATTTCCAAATCCTACTGAAGTATATGATGCATTGGTATTAACCGTTGCAAAATCTCCCAGGTTGAAATTCAAGCTTGCGTTACCCGCATACCCGCCATCATTTTCTATCTCAGAAAGACGGATTTCGTTAACCCACAAAATTCTGTCTATAGGAACCCTTGATGAACCTGCATTCCTAACACCAATCATAATAGTAGTTACATTTCCTAAACTTGGACGTCCTTTGATAAAGATTCTTTTCTGGTTATCACCTCCTCCAAAAGTAGGATCAAGGAATCTCTGCATAATTTTATCAGCATACACTTTATCTCTTCTGATCTTAGCATCAACAAAATTCTGAATTTCAAGGTTTACTTCATTTTCCATTGGCCAGATTTCCATTGGAGCTGTAGCAGTAATTGGAGTCAACTTCAAAGACGCTTCATATTCATAATAGTTATCTGTAGCATCATTTCCGAAACGAATAAAGAATTTGGTATTATTATCCATTCCTGTTAAGGTTCCTTTAGGCTCATGGGCATGAACAAAAAGCTTAAGCTTTTTATATCTTCTCATATCCAGACTTGTATTTTTGAATACCCCTTGTGCTTTACCTGGTCTCAGTTCGTTAGCTTTCATATATAATGATGCTTCATTCTGTCTTTGCGCACCAGCATTTCCGCTTAAAACCTGTCTGTCAATTCCCGGAGGCAATACATAAGGCGGCTGATTAAGAGCATTCTCTTCAATATTCACACTACCCACGTCTAGTTTTTCAATCTCTGAATCCGCTGTTACTCCTTCATCCACAACCGGCTCTAATTCTTTGTCTGAATAAGGCGCAAGAGTTTTAGGGTACTTTCTCCAGTCTGATCTTACAAGATCCATTGTCCCGAATCTCAAAGTAGATGTGTTTTCAAATCCTGTAAGCATTAATCTTGCAAATCTTACATTATTAAGTACTGTTTCACTATGAGTTCCCTGAGTTTTATCAAATTTAGCAACCGGAATTCTGAAAAGGTACCATTTCACATCAGCCGACTGTCCGTTCTGGAAAACAGCTTTAACAGTTTTCACATCAACGATATTATTCTCAGATCCTAATGAAAGACTGGCCTGATCTAATTTTATAGGATATTCATTATAGCTTTCAATCTGATCCAGGTTATAATCCCGGTTAATATCTTCTGCATCCGGAGTCTGAGAAGCCACACTTAATGAGTTAGCTTCAGAGTTTCCATCCGGGTTTCTGAAATATTTATAACGCTCAACCAACGAGGCAGCCTGGTTACCCGTAAATTTGTCTGACATATAGAATACAAAATCATCCACAGCAGGGTCAACAATGTTGGTTACCGGGTTTACAAAGGTATTCCCAAATCTCATTGCTTCCTGATCTGAGCTCAAACCATCATATCCTACATCCTGTGCCTTTCTTCCATCTCCTTCAGTAGAGAATGCATATAGAATAGGTGGTTGTTTGGGCTGTACTCCCCAATTGGAAGTTGTTGTAGCAGATACTGTTCCAGGTGCAGGAAGACCATTTTCATACAACATTTTCCCATCTTTAAGGATATCCTCAGACACGTTCCCTAAGTGTAATAATAATTTTGGATTATCCCCAAGTTTATTACCGTCGGCATATGGATCCATCATCCAAAACTCAACATATTCAATATTTGAACTTACAAAATTAGGTACACTGATTGGTCTCATAATACCACCCCATCTGCTGACAGCCGGTTCTGTTCCCGGATTGACATTGTAAGGTCCTTTTTCTTTAGGGTAAAAAGAGATATCTAAAGTATTGGTAAAGGTTTGATCTCCCGCCACAAAATCCCTGCTATTATAAATTTCAGAAAGCATTACCCTTCTTGATGCGTGATTAGACACTGACTGTGGTGTAATTCCTCCGGGAGCTTTACCTCCAACACCCCAGAATCTTGGGTCAATATAATACCATGACAATAGTCCTCTTCCATAACCACTTGTAATATCATCACTTGTTGGCGGAATATTGAAAGGTGGTTCTGTATTTTTTTCCGGTCTTGATGCTAAACTCCAGGCCGCAGGTTCTTTTAATGATATTTTAGAGGTTGTCTGCTCAAAATCGTCAATATAAGACTGATTATTGGTTGCATTATTCAGTCCTGGAAGGAGGTATGCTGCCTCCATTTTGAAGTTAATATTGGAAGGAGCTTCAGTCTTTATCAATGGTAGTTTATCCGTAAATCTTGTAAGATAAGGCGCCTGATTATTATACATCATATTAATCCCCGCCATTGTATTATTAACAGCTTCCTGTCCAAAGTTTACCTTTTGGGTAAGCGGAGATTCTGAGTAATTGATAACCGTTCCTCCTAAAATAAAGTGTTCATTGAATCTTCTTTCTAAATTTAATCCCAGGAATCTCTTTCTTTGGGTATTGAATGTAAGCTGATTTTCCAATGAAATATTAATAGCCTGCCCGGATTGTTTTACATTCTCATTAATGATGGTAACCGTACCAAGCATATAGTCTACGGTATAGTCTACCCCTTCGGAAAGCTGTACTCCATTTGCCGAAACTTTTACAGAGCCCTGAGGTACGTTTACAGCTCCAAGGGAAATCCCCTGTCCCTGAACACCTTTGTAACGACCTTCAATGGTATATCGCTGCGGAACTATGGATTGCCCTCCCGTAGGTTTAACCTGATCGTACAGATCATGGAAAACATATTGAGGATCATTAGAACCTAGTACCTGTTGCATATAATCCCCGAAAGGCTGTACTTTGGTAAATATAATTCTCCCGGTCTCCGGTTTAATTGTAATTCCAGGTACAAAATCGAAGATTCCGTCTCCTTTAGTTCCGTCTTTATTACCCTGGATATCACCATTCATGTTAAGACGATCCCAGTTTAGTAATTTTAATAGATTTAAATCTTTAACATTTGTATCAGGAAGATAATTTACCTTACCTCCGGTTTTCTGGTCTTTATAGTATACATTAAGGATAAATCCATCCGGAGAAACCTGGCCTGCATCTAGAGAATAAACGTTCTTCATCATCAGCTTCCACATTGGAGAAGATACGTCTACACTGTTGTTTACTTTCAATACTTTAGTAATCAAAACAGGACTTTCTTCCGAAAATTCTCCTACTTTATATACTTTATTGCTTCCATTTACTGTATATGAATAGGATACTGCCAGAAGCTGCTGATCATTAAGTTTCTGGTTCAATGAAATATATCCCAATTGTGGCTGGAATGTAAATTCATTGGCATTCAGCTTTCTTGCTTTGCTATTAAAGATAAAATGTTCACCATTTACATAAGGAGCCGATCCTGAGAATGATTGTCCCTGATACACGCCGTTATAGTCTTTACCAGCTTCTCTTGTTCCTGCTTTTGCTGAAATATCGTTATATAAATTATTTACCGAGTTATCCGGCAACGTACCACCACCTTCACCAAGATCCCTGATCCCGATGATTCCTTTCTGATAAGCCAAATTGCTGTTTCCTTGGTCTAATACCCAAACTTCAAGCCTGGTAATATTAATGGTGGAATTGATCTGTGGGTAATTAATTAAAGCATTGTCATATTTATCAAGGAAATAATGCCCCAAAAAGTAGTGCTGGTTCTCTTCATAGTCGGTAACGTTAACTTTAAAGTTATTCATTACCCCACCACCCTGTACTACAATATTTCTGGCTTCACCCTGTTGCTGTGAAAGCACAACGGTTCCAAATGTTTTTCCTAACTGGAATTCTGTTTTTACCCCAAACAATGATTGTGAACCTCGGATTAAGCTTGTTGAAAGCGGCATATTTACATTACCGAATTCTACTCTTTTAATGATTTTATCTTCACCCCCTTCATTAGGTTTATCCACATTTCCAAGACCTTTACTCTGAAGATCTTTCCAGCTTCCTTTAGCCTGCCATACGAGGTTCATTCTGTTTTCAAATGCAAAACCACTTTGAGTGTCATAATTAGCTTTTAGCTGAAGGTTCTCCCCTACTTTCCCCAATAATCCTAGCTGAATTCTCTGGTCTATATCAAAAGTAAAGCTGGTCCTGTTCTGTGGTAGGATCAGCGGGTTATCTATTTTCTGGTAAAGTCCTGCAAAGTCAATGGATGCATATCCGGAAGGAATGATCTCAATTTTATTCCCTCCAAACAGGGTTTCAAACAATTTGTTGTTGATCATTACAGAAGGGATGAGCCCCTTCTTTCTGGCATCACTTTTGTCTTTTCTGAAAAGGAGATTATATTTTTCCGATTTCTCCTTATAGTATGCTCTGGTCTGGAGGGCAAGTACATATTCCTTATACTCTTCCGGAGACATGGCAGTAGGAGGACCGGTAATGGTATTTCCAATTTTGGGGTATACATAGTACATCCCCGTTTTTATGTCGAAATAGGCTTCATACCTCGTGGGGTCTGCTATTTCATATTGTTTTCGTATAATCGTTGTATCTTTTGCCTGTTGTGCAAAAGCACTTACAGACATAAAAAGGAACGATAGGAACAAAAATATTTTAAAATGCTTATTATTCGCCACCAAATGTTAAATGTTTTTTAAAATTTGTTTAACCAATTCTTCAACCGAGAGATCTGGATTTTGTTTTAAGATCTTATCCGCCATCTTCTCACTTGTTCTTTTAGGAATCCCTAAAACTTCTAATGCAGATAACGCTTCATCCTTGATTTTATTATTCACCAGCGAGGAAATATTCTCCGCTGGACCACTGAATTTCTGTACTTTATCTTTAAGATCAACAATAATTCTTTCAGCCGTTTTAGCCCCGATTCCCTTGGCCTTCTGAATCAGTGCACTGTTTCCTGAAAGTATTCCGGAAGCAATCTCATCAAGGCTTAATGTAGACAGGAGAATAAGTGCTGAAACAGCTCCTACTCCATTAACGCTTATTAACAGATTGAACATCTCTTTTTCCGAACGAGTGTTAAAGCCGAACAAAAGATGAGCATCTTCACGGATAATCTGCTGGATAAATAAAACAGTTTGTTGATTTACAGTAAGTGTTTGTGAGGTCATTAAGCTGATCCCCACATAGTAGCCAACGCCTTGTACATTGATTACTGCATAGGTAGGTGTAAGTTCTTGAACAGTACCTTGTAAAGAAAATATCATTATTAATTTTTGAAACTCCCCAAATATAAAAATTTAACCTCCAAATACAGCATTAAAGGTTAAAATAAATTGTTTTTACCCACTATGGATATTTAATGGCTTCTGATAATTCTATCGGATTATTGTTTTTTTTCAGGAAAGATTGTGTTTTCTTTGTCATTTCCCTAAAATCAGGTTCTACATCATTTCCTTTTTCATCTTTAAATTTTGCTTTCACGTTTCCGGTTCTCATTTCCCGGAACGGATCATTATAATAATCCAGCATTGCCTTTTTAAGATTACTCCTTGAGATGTCCATTGGCTTAGCGCTAAAACCCTCAAAATCCATTTTGTGAAAGCCTTTTTTCAATCCTGAAAAGGAGAATTTATAGGAATGACTTTTATCTTCCATCTCCACAATCAGGCCTGGTAATCCTTTGAAAACATAAGGCCCTTCCTGCAAGGGAATATCTTGTGTAAACCAGGCTTCCCAATCCCTTCCTTTGTAGCTTAATGTTGCTTTCTGGCAGTTATAACCATATTTTTCAGCAACCTCTTTTTCTATTTTCCAATCCAGCTGTATTGGTTCTGTCAGTTTATATACATCAGCTAATATATAGTAATACTTTGAGCTTCTATTCTGCTTATCCTTTACTGCATCAAAAACATGATCTCCCATGGCAAAACCTTTAAAGCCAATACTTCTCAGAGAATCTACCTGGTATTGTTTTTCCGTACAAAATCTGGATTCCCCATCCTGAACGAGAAGTACCATTTTTTTGGATACTGTTTCAGAACTTAAAGTGTCTTCTTTATAGACAAGATTATAGTCTATTCTTATATCCTGAGAATAAAAATTTTGAGCGAATGACAATAACACAAAAGTTATCAGTAATTTACAATTCATTATCTATTATTTTCTATAATTCCTTCTATATGATAATATAAATCTTGTTTTTCAAATTCAGGAGGATACATAAACCCATTGATAAAAACAGAGGGTGTAGAAATAATTTCATTATGAAAAAACCACTCATTTGAAATTGTGACATTTTCACGATCTTCTTTCTGATCATACTGTTCCCGGATTTTCCACGGATCAAGATTTTTATTTTCAAACCAAAAGTTTAATGCCTTCAAAAACTCTTGTTCTCCTTTTTGTAAAAAAATATGATGTAGAACATACAGGAAGGCATTTTTATCTTCCAAAGATTGTTTTTTAAAAAATATATTTATCCTTATCTCATCTCCATAAGCAAATAATATCCTATCAATTATTTCACAGATATCTTTGCACATTTTACAGTAAAGGCTTGTAAATATTGTTAATTCTAAAGAGCTCTCCTTATTGCCCAAAACAATTAACGGTTCAGGTAATACTTTCTTTTCCTGCTTATATAAGGTATTCACAAAAACATCATAGTTTCTGACAGTTCTGGTTTTTATGACAAGCTGGTTTTTAACTTTTTCATTTTCTTTTAAATAATTTCTGATCCATAACCATACAATAAAAATAAGCAAATAGAAAAGACCATATATAAACAGATGAACCAAGAGAACTAAATTCATATCAGAGGAATAAAATATAGGTTTGCAAAAGAAGAAGAATAATTATTCCAATACACATGGGGCAAACCTTCTTTATTCTGAAAAACTGATAAAAAAGAGAATATCCTATGATAGGAACAATAATAATTAGTAAGATTTTCTGTATAGTAATAAAAGTAATCGTATCCAGATATAAAACACTAATGATATTGGTAAAGAAATATACAAGGCTGTAATCTCCGAAACCGGAAATAAAATTTCTGTTCTTTTCTTCTTCCGAAAATGAACAGTCTGTATAAGTTCCGGAACATACTTTATTCATTACAGGACTTTCAATTCCAAATACTTTTCTTAACGAAAGTACAGATAACAGAAAACCACACAGTGATAAAAAAAAATAAATAAAATGGAATATATTCATCTGATAATAGCTGTATATTAGTAAAGCTACTATAATAATGCTTACAAAAAGCATTCTGTATCCTCCCTTTTTTTTCTCTACTGAAAAAGGCTCTGGTTCATCAAGCAGAACAACAATATTATTCCACTTCAAAAGAAAATCTTTTTCTGACATTTTATGCTTTCCACTAACGAGATATCCTTCACTTATTTTCTCAACAAATGTAAACTCCTGCTTATGATCTGTAAATTCTATAAATGTCATAAAATCTTCAGGAAGTTCATTGATCTCAGAATTATCTATTTCAATTGCGTAATTAGAAATTTTATTAACATTCAAAGCACTTACTATTGACAGTAAGCTTGGAAATGCAGGATGAGAATTGACCTGAAATGAAAATTCTTTTTTGTCTAAGTAAATATCTTTTTTCTCAAGATACTTTAAAATATTGGATATACTTTCAACCATATTTCTACAGTTTATTGAAAGTCTACTGCACTTTTATCCCACAAATTACTGTTGAGATTAAAAAACAGGGTATTGACTTCACGATGAAATTTTTTGTTCTGAGAGTCTTCTTCATCCGGATTGTTCAGATTAACAAACCTTATGACCCCACCTTCAGATTTTCTGTAAATATCTACAACATTAAACTTTTCTGAACGATATGTATACAAAGCTCCGTTTCCTAAATCAACATCCGGCATTCTATCATAGCTTTTTTTAACATCCTCTAATGAAATCCCTTCATAATAAAAGCCTAACAAATTATTATAAATACTCATGTTAGTATACATAAACAGAAACTGTTCATTGAATGGCTTCTTAAATTTTGAATTAAGAATACGGCTTACTTCTTTTGTAGTAAAGAAAATGTATTTTTTATTTACTGTATTGTAATGATAGTCTGCATAAGTAGTAAATGGTATAGTTTCATGAGCAAACTTTAAGGTATGGGTATTATTTCCGTCTTCATTTTTTATTGCAGGAGTATGTTTCAGATAATAATAATTTTTACAGCTTTGCATCATAAGGCAAAAAAAGAATAATATCCAACATCCAATTAATTTTTTACTCATGGTTTTCTAATTTAGTTCAGCATTATATGGATCATAATTACATTTCATAACGTAGCCATTCTCGGTTTTGAAAGGAACCTGAACCACTGTACAGCATAATCTGAATTCACAGATATTACAGGGGGCAATATGCTCCTTTTTGATATTCCAGACTTTTGCCAGCTCAGGAATAGTTTTTCTTGTTATTTCTTCGAATGAATTCGTGATATTACCATAACTTAATGTATCGGTTATATTAAATTTAATATTCCCGTATTCATCTACAAATACCGTTTTATATAATGATAAATTGTAATTCCTTGCAATATTGTAAGCTGTCATGTTAATATCAACAGTATTAATACTAAATTTAGGTAAAAATATCTTATCATCTCCTGCTGTTATAAAAACACTGGTCACTTCATTATTAACAGTTACCTTTGCTTTGGGTGAGTTAAAAAGGTATAAGGTCTTTAGCCGGTTATTCTTATATAATTTTTTATCAACTTTCTGATAAGGCATTGAAAACGAAATATTCGTTACTCTTGAATAATCTAATGAATACAGAATATGATTTATTTCTTCCATACAATCAGGATCATTAATATGGACATGTAGTCTTTTCACTCCAAGTTCATTAACATTCTTAACCACCTGGTTCCAATTATCTTTAATCAGATTTGAATGAGTTATTGTGACAAACTGTATAGCAGAAGTATCCTCATTGATACTTTGGGCTGATAATTCCGGAAAAAATTCTTTATCAGAATAAAAAATAAATTCATTCTTTTCTAAGAAATCCAGGTATGTTAATACCATTTCATCTGCTTCAAATTCCTTAAGAACATAGTTTAGCTTTTTATTTTTTATATAGTTTAAAAAATCGATCATCGTATTGGGTACAAATTCAATATCTTCTCTCTGAAGATCATATATTGCGCCTCTTTCATGGCCTTTAACAGGGATACAGCATGAAAATACATGGATATATTTTTCTTTATTATTCTGTAGATATGTTAATTCCATCTTTATATATTCTTAAACAATAGATTTCTGACTGGTGAATATTAGTATGAGCTAGTCTGAAGGGGCGGTCTCTTTTTATTTTAGAGACATCCATAGGAGTTATATGTGAAAAAATAGCAGGAAGCAGTTCTTTCTTTTTCTCATATCCAAGTTCTTTTAATAATGTTTTTTTCATGTATTCATTTCTTTTAAGCAGATGGCAACTTCATAATGAAGATTATAATTACATGGCAGCGATGTCATTCTGAATTGCCCTGAAGGATTTACCTCCAGGAAATAATATTGCCCGTCTTTTCCTTTTATAATATCCAATGAGCCCGTATCAAGCCCTAAAGCTTTCATTAGCTCACAGATCTTTACGTCAATTTCCTGAGGTAGAGCGTAAGGAATCATTCTGTTGGGTTTACTATAATTATAGTGTC
This sequence comes from Chryseobacterium contaminans, assembly GCF_001684955.1. GTDB lineage: Bacteria > Bacteroidota > Bacteroidia > Flavobacteriales > Weeksellaceae > Chryseobacterium > Chryseobacterium contaminans. The sequence continues at coordinate 13,298 of NZ_MAYF01000057.1, forward strand.
TGTAATCCACACCTGTCTGGGCATCCCGCTGTGAAAAAATAGCCATAGGATAATTTACTCCGTTTAAATGAAAGATCCTAAGCTCATATTCCTTCTCTATCTTCTCCTGAAATAGACTTGGAAAAAAAATTTTGTACCGGGCCATTGTCTTATGGTTAACTTCTTTTGTTAGAAAGAAAAATATTTTATCTTTAACATTAACCACAGTTCCATCTTTTATGGATTTTGTAATGTATGATTCATTTGGATTTAATGATCCTGTGGTATTAGTAATGGTGGTCTTCGGAATATTAAGTCCAAGTTTCTGAGATGCTATGAGAGCACTGATTTTATTTATTTTTTTGATATTTAAATAATGGTTGAGCCATTTTTTTTCTTTCAAAAAATCAAAAAAAAGATCTAAAGTAGTAGTATATTCCAACTTTAAGTACTCTAACATTTCAATATTGGTTTCGCCCTGAAAATTAGGTTTAAATTTATCGAAGAATCCAAATTTTCTGAACCAAACACATTTTACGTTAGATAAATCTGTCTTTTCAAAATAGATACTCTCTACAAACAGTTTAGGCTCCGGTGACAGTTCATAATGCATTTTTATTTTGCCATTAAACAAATCAAGATCATTTATTCTTAAACATTTTTCACCCAAGACAGCCAAATGCTCCATCACAATATTGGTATCATCGTCATTTGGCGTTGATAAAATTAGAATCATATTTACAAATTACTAGATAATAGATAAAGGAAGACTCTTTATAGGATAAAGAGTCTTCAGTTTTTTTTAAAAGATCAGTGGACTAGTCACATCCATCATTAGTACCGCCTCCGCCTTTTGTAATAGTAAGTGTTTCCAATACATGCGGATCATCCATTGTACCTGTTCCTCCACATGGACCAGCTAATCCTAAATCTGATGACATTGATTTTTGACCGGCCATAATACTTTTCATGTTGCCTAATTTTTTCCCCTTAAGGTTTTCTAGTTTTTTCATAGGTTAAATTTTAGTTTGTTTTGTCACCATTGACATTGGTGAAGATACAAATAACAAAATCACCAAATAAAGAAATAATATGCATTTTTCCTGCAATTTCCTTGCAAATAATTTACAAATTATGCACATTTGTAAAAAACATAAAGACAATGGAGACGCATGAAAAATTAAAAAGCCTGAGAAGACAAAAGGGATTATCTCAGGTACAAATGGGGAAAATCATAGGAACAGACGCCTCTAATTATTCGAGAAAAGAACGGGGCGAAGTTAAAATTTATGACGATGAATGGAAAAAGCTTGCGAAAGCATTGGAAGTATCTCTGGAAAGTATTAAAAGTAATGGTATAAAACATCCTCTTTCATCTGAAAACAGCTTACAAACATGTAGTATTACCTACTCTCAAATTCCGGATTTCATTTTAGAAACCCAGAAAAAATATATTGAAAGATTAGAGAAGGAAAACGAAAAACTTTTAGAAGAAAATAATAAGTTAAAAAAGAACAAAAAGTAGACTGAATAAAAAAGCATCTTATAGTAAGATGCTTTTTTATGATTTTTATAGTAAGTAAACTACTTTTTCTCTCTTCTCTGTGCGTCAAGAACGGCAATGGTTGCAAGGTTTACGATCTCATCTACGCTTGAACGCATCTGAAGAACGTGTACCGGCTGCTTTAATCCCATCAGGATTGGCCCGATAACTTGTGCTACTTTCATTCCTCTTAGAATTTTGTAAGAAAGGTTGGCACTTTCAAGATTCGGGAAGATGAATGTATTGGCTGGAGTAGTTCCTAATTTTGAGAATGGATAATCGCTTAAATGATCTGCATTCATTGCAAAATCCGGCTGAATTTCACCATCAACAATCATCTTAGGATATTTCTCATGAAGGATGCTTACTGCTTTTGCTACTTTTTTAGAAGTATCTGAAATGGCAGCAAAGTTTTCAAATCCAAGCATTGCAATTCTAGGCTCAATAGCAAAAGATTTCACTGTAAATTCTGCCATTTTAGCAATATTCACAAGGTCTTCTGCTGTAGGGTTTTGGTTGATGGATGTATCTGCAAAGAAAATAGGTTTCTTTTCAGACAGGATCATCATCATTGCCGCTACTTTATCTACGCCTTTATCTTTTTCAATAACTTCTAGAACAGGACGTAATACAGAAGTGTAGTTCTTAGAGAATCCTACGATAAGACCATCCGTATCTCCATGCTTCAGCATTAAAGGTCCGAAATAGTCTCTCTGACGAACATATCTCTTCGCTTTGTACTCGTTCATTCCTTTTCTCTGACGAAGTTTCCAAAGTGTTTCTCTGTATTTTTTTCTGTTTTCTTTCTGATCATCATCACTTGGGTCAATGATTGGAATATCCAGGTTGATCCCGTAACGTTCCATCTGCTCCTTGATGTATTTTTTATCTCCTAAAAGGCTTGGGTAAGCAATTCCTTCTTCGTAAAGAATCTGAGCTGCTTTTAATACATTGTATTCTTCAGCATTTCCAAGGGTAATTCTCTTCGGATTGGATTTTGCACGGCTCTGCATCATTCTTACCAATCTTTCATCTCTACCCATTCTGTCTAACAGCTGGTGCTCATATTCTTCAAAATCAGTGATTTCTTTTCTTGCCACCCCGCTTTCAATAGCCGCTTTAGCAACAGCACTTGATACTTTTGTAATCAACCTGTTATCGAATGGTTTTGGAATGAAATATTCTCTTCCGAACTGTAAATTCTGTACGTTATAAGCAAGAATTACGGCTTCCGGTACCGGTTCTTTTGCAAGATCAGCAATTGCATGTACTGCTGCAAGCTTCATTTCTTCATTAATTCCTGTAGCCTGAACGTCTAATGCACCACGGAAAATATAAGGGAATCCTAATACGTTGTTCACCTGATTAGGAAAATCACTTCTTCCTGTTGCCATGATCACATCTTTACGGGTTGCAAGAGCAAGGTCATAGGCAATTTCAGGATCAGGGTTAGCTAAAGCAAATACAATAGGATTTTCGTTCATGCTTAACAGCATTTCCGGAGTCATCACATTTCCTTTAGATAATCCTACAAAAACATCAGAACCTTTTACAGCATCTTCTAATGTTTCAATATCTGTCTGAGCAATGAAGTCTAATTTTTCAGGAGTAAGATTTTCTCTTTTGTGGTTGATAACTCCTTTACTGTCGCACATCAGAACATTTTCTTTTTTCAATCCTAATGAAATGTAAAGTTTGGTACAAGCAATTGCCGCAGCTCCTGCTCCGTTCACTACCATTTTTACATCTTCAATATTTTTATTGGCGATCTGTAAAGAGTTGATTAATGCAGCAGCAGAAATAATTGCTGTTCCGTGCTGATCGTCGTGCATCAAAGGGATGTTCAATTCCTCTTTCAATCTTTGCTCTATATAAAAAGCCTCAGGAGCTTTAATATCTTCAAGATTGATTCCTCCAAATGTAGGAGCAATTCCTTTTACGATTTCAATGAATTTATCCGGATCTTTTTCATCAATCTCAATATCAAAAACGTTGATATCAGCGAAAATTTTGAACAAAAGCCCTTTCCCTTCCATTACCGGCTTTGATGCTTCAGCACCAATATCTCCTAATCCAAGTACAGCTGTACCATTAGAAATTACAGCTACAAGGTTTCCTTTTCCTGTGTAATCATATACTGTTTCCGGCTTATCGTGGATTTCCATACAAGGAACCGCTACTCCGGGAGAATAAGCCAATGATAAATCTCTTTGAGAAGAGTGTGGCTTGGATGGTATAACTTCAATTTTCCCTTTGGGTTCTGCTTTATGATAATCTAACGCGGCCTGACTAAAGTTCTTTTCGTCGCGATTGTTGTTACTTGACATACGTTTTATTTTTTGTTAGAGTATATATTTAATGTGGTAATCTACTAAGCTTTCAATTGGTTTCTGAACTACATGTCCCACATTTAAATTAAGGTCTTCCGCTACAGAGCGTAAAATATTTTCATAATAATAAGCAATGGAGCCAATAAAGTTGATTTCAGCATTATGAACCTCCTGATAAGGCATAACCTGGTATTCGAAGAAGCTTTTCATTTCTTCGGAAACCATGTTCACAAAGTAAGGATGATCCTTTCTTTCCACAACAAATTTATTGAAATCAGCTAAATAAGCATTTGGTCTTGGAGCATGATACATATGTTTCAATGCATCTTCTATGGTAAGTTTATAATCTGTCTCAAATTCATTATGCAGATCGGCAGGAAGTTTTTTCATGAAATATCTGCGTACCAGTTGTTTTCCGATCGCACTTCCGCTGCCCTCGTCTCCTATCAGGAATCCAAGGGATGGTAATTCAATCTTAAGATTTTCTCCATCAAAATAACAGGAGTTAGATCCTGTGCCTAAAATGCACACAATCGCAGGTTTTCCTTTATAGGCGGCATATGCAGCAGCCATCAAATCTTCTTTAACAATGATTTCAGCCTTGTCAAATACTTTCTTAAGCTCAGTTTCGATGGTTTCACAGTTTTTCTTCACCCCACATCCGGAGCCATAAAAAAAGACTTTGGTGATTGAATTCTTTACCAACATCAGGTTGCTGTTCTTCTGTATTTCAGGAGTGATAAGTTCTCTGTTGATAAAATTTGGATTAAACCCAATAGTTTCGGTTTTAAGAAAAACCTTTTTGAAGTCATCAAGAATTACCCAATCCGATTTAGTAGAACCACTATCTACAATAGCAACCATATTTTAGATTTTAATTTAAGGGTGCTAAATTATGAATTTATCTTCAAATAGCATTTAAAAACAATATGGAAGCTGTCTAAAATCATTAATGTCTAATCTTCGTTTTTTTTTCGTTGAACTGAAGAAGCCAGTCTTCAATTTCATCTTCCAGATAAGATGCCTGCAGTACCATAGCATTGATAAAATCATCGGGAACGGGTTCACCATTAGAGTTCTCAAGATTCCAAAGTTCATTAGACATATTTTCATATTCAGAATACACTCGTTTGAAGCGGGAGTTTTCTTTCTCAAGAGCTTCAATATTTTTCTGTTGAAGCTGGAATTTTCTGTATTTGTTTTGACGTTTCATACAAATATTATTATCAATTGGGTCATAAAAAATTAGAGTAGTATGCTTTCAACCGCGCATTACAAGATAGAAAAAACCATTATCACAAGGATTTGAAAATGAATTTATTATCAGGTTATAGTAACATCATTCTGCTTATTAAAATTAGAAATAATTTTTATTTAAAAAAATATTTTAACAACTTTTTTCAGTGTTTAACATATAGTTATAAATTTGCATATCCATATTGTAAATAGTCTTGATTTGAAATAATTGAAAACCATTATGAATACACAGGACCGCCAGGATAATGATTGTTTCTGTTATAAAACATTCTAATATCCAATACAATAAAAGATATATTTTCAGTTTTTATATTAATTAAATGAAAGAAATACTCATACGCCAGAAACAAGTTTTGTTCTTCATTATTGCCGGAGGACTAAGCGCCATTGTTGAGATTGGCAGCTTCAAAATATTTAGCACTTACCTACCACACTTCTTTGTAAAAGAAACTAACTTTCATGGTGTACATTATCCTTTAAGCAATATATTCTCTACCAGCTGCGGAATCATCAGCAACTACTTTTTAAGTATCTGGTTTGTTTTTGAAAGAGGAAAGCATTCCAAGAAAAAAGAATTTGCTTATTTTATGGCAGTCTCATTTATCTCCACATTATTAAGCCTTGGTTTCTTCCAGATATTTTACAGTGTTATATTTAAAGATAATATCAATTTAATTTTTTATACCTTGAGCCCGGAAATGATCAGTAAAATTGCTGCAATTCTGTTGGTCTCCATTCTTAATTATTCGGTAAAGAAGAAAGTAATTTTTAACGGTTAAACTGTGACAAAAATTTTAAATTATCTCTGGAGGTTTTGGCTGTTGCTATTAGCGTTTATTCTAACAACCACTCTTGGAATCCCCGTTTATATTTTATCTTTTAGTAAGAAACATTATAAGTATGCCTATAAATTTGTCCGTCTATGGTGTTTCGGTATGTTTTATGGTATGGGCTTCCGGTATGACCTTATTCAACTTTCTGAACAGAAAAAAGACAGAAGCAAAGAGTATGTTTTCATCTCGAATCATACTTCAATCATGGATATCATGCTGACATGCATTCTTTTCCCACATCATCCAATTTGTTTTGTTGGAAAAAAAGAGCTTGTTAAAATTCCTATTTTCGGAACTATTTATCAAAGGATATGTGTAATGGTAGACAGATCAAGTGCAAAAAGCCGCGCTGATGTTTATCGCAGATGTGCTGAAAAAATGGAAGAAGGCAACAGCATTGCCATTTTCCCGGAAGGAGGTGTACCGGATGACACCTCTATCATTCTTGATGACTTTAAGGATGGGGCATTTATATTATCCTCAAAACACAACTCACCAATTGCTGTTTATACCTTTATCGGTCTTAAGGAAATGTTTCCTTTTGACAACTCTAAAGGCTATCCTGGAAGAGTAAAGGTGTATTTTAATGGAATTATAGAACCTACTGATTCGCCCAAGAACCTAAAGGCAGAGGCTTATGAGGAAATAAAAAAAACCTTAATCAGGTATTCCGTTGAAAGTAAATAGTTATATTTGTTTGCGAAACCTATAATAAATATGTCAAATTATTCTAAACAAACCAATTGGGCCCAATTCATTCCGTTGGTTACTGTATTCTTCTTTTGGGGATTTGTAGCAGCCAGTAATGATATTCTTATCCCAGTTTTTCAAAAAGCCTTCAACTTGTCTCAAACTGAAAGCATGCTGGTCCAGATATGCTTCTATGTAGCATATACTGTAGGCTCCTTAATTTATATGATTGTATCAAAGAGCCTGAAACAGGATTTGATCAACAAAATCGGGTATAAAAACGGTCTTATTGTGGGACTTTTAATTTCTGCATTGGGAACCCTATTGTTCTACCCCGCAGCCAACCTGCATTCTTTCCCGTTAATGATCTCCGGATTATTTATTGTAGGTTTAGGATTCTCTCTACAGCAGATTGTTGCCAACCCCTTAGCTATTGAGGTAGGCCCTACAGAAACCGGGTCTCAAAGACTAACGATGGCTGGAGGAATCAATAACCTGGGAACTACTATTGGACCGCTTATTGTTTCATTTGCCATTTTTGGATCTGCAAGTGCAGCCAATACGGAAGCGAGTGTTGAAAGCGTAAAAATTCCTTATCTTATATTAGGAGCAGCTTTTGCTCTTGTAGCTTTAATGCTTAAATTTTCTTCGCTTCCTGCGATAACTCCAACAAACACCGAAAATACTGATGATACAACTCCGGGAGAGCATAGAACTTCTGCATTCCAGTATCCTCAATTGGTTATGGGAATGATTGCCATCTTCGTTTATGTAGGAGTAGAAGTTTCTACGGCAAGTAACCTTCCTGCTTATATGGAAAAGAACCTTGGGTTTGCAACCAAAGAAGTAGCTCCTTATATTTCATTATACTGGGCATCATTAATGATTGGCCGTTGGACAGGTGCTGTGGAAGCATTTGACGTAAATGCCGGATTCAAAAAGATCTTAAGATTTTTAGCTCCTTATTTGGCATTCGGTGTATTTTTATTCGTAAATGCCATTGCAAACCACGACCTTTCTCCGTTCTATGTATACGGATTCATCATTATTGCAATGATCATCTGTGATATCTTAAGCAAAGGAAACCCTGCAAGAATGCTTTTAATTTTCTCCGTAGCAGGAATTGCTGCATTGCTAATTGGTATGTTTACTACAGGAATGGTATCTGTGTATGCATTTACCAGCGTAGGGCTTTTCTGCTCAACTTTATGGCCATGTATCTTTGCATTGGCAATCAACGGACTTGGAAAGCATACTAACCAGGGGTCAGGATTCCTTATCATGATGATTATGGGAGGTGGAATTGTAAGTATGCTACAGGGGTATATTGCAGATATTACAAATATCCACTTCAGTTATATCGTAGGGGTTATTTGTTTTGCTTACCTTGCATTCTATGCAATCCGTGTAACTGGCATCCTGAAATCTCAAGGCATTGATCTGGATAAAATATCTAAAGGTAATGGTCATTAATATAACAAAGACAATATATAAAAAGAAAAGATTTTGGGCAGGTGTATTACTTGCCCAATTTCTTTTGTTCTATGGGTTCTCGAAATCTTTACTGATGATTTCTTTTTTTGAACAATTCTTTGAGTTACAGAAAGAGTTTCATCAGATACTCTTCAGCTGGCTTCCTTTTTCGATGGGAGATCTCATCTATATTGCTTTGGGAGCTGCTCTCATATACAGTTTCATTGCTTTATGCAGAAAAAAAAGCAGAAATACTTCCCTATTAAAAATTCTTATTGCAGTAAATGTCTTTTATTTTATCTATCAGATATTCTGGGGAATGCTGTATTTCCAGACTCCAATCATTAAAAAACTTTCCAGCCAAAATGCCCCTGAAATAAATAAAGCGAAAAAGCTGGCTTTACAATATCTGGAAAAATGTAAAGTTACCCGCACATTGGTACACGAGGATCACAATGGAATATTTGTAGTTACCAATCTTAAAGCGGTACAAAAGGAAATCCTATTCCGGCAAACACAACTTCCACAATATATATCGGATAAAAAAGGTACTAAGGTTCTTGCCATTAAACCAAGCTTATTTAGAAAAGTAATGAACTTTACCGGCATATTAGGATATTATAACCCTTTTACCGCAGAAGCACAATATAACGCTGAATTACCACATACTTTCATCCCTTTCACAACAGCTCACGAAAGTTCTCATCAGCTTGGTTTTGCCAGAGAACAGGAAGCTAATTTTATTGGGTATCTGATGGGCATTCACTCCAGCAATATAGATTTAAGATACAGTACAGAATACTTCACTTTAAAAAGCCTTCTCCGATTTATTGTTGAGGAAGATCCTGAATTTGTAAAATCTGTTATCCAAAATTATTCTCCAGGAATGAAGAGAGATCGGGCTTATGAAAAAAGCTTCATATTCAGACATCAGGGTTGGCTTGATGACCTCTTTGGATTCACCAACAATCTGTTTCTTAAGAGCAATCAGCAGGAAGGTTCAGTGACCTATTCTTATTTTATAGACCTTCTTCTCAACTATGAAAAATAGGCAAAAAAAAGAATCGTATCAGGCGATACGATTCTAAAAACACAAATGATGAAAAAAAATTTATTACCTTGACTTGTTCCCTCATTCAAGGCGATGTAAAAGTACGACATATTTTATAAATACAAAAACATTTTTTTTCTTTTTTGAAACTTTATGAAAACTTTATGATTTTTTAAGTTTTTTTGAGTTTGACAAGCACTAACATGAATTACAGTCAATGTTTATATATAGCATTAAAACAATAACCAAATCACAATTAAACTGTGAAAAATTTACAAAATCAAATATTTATTTGAACATAAAATATTCCATTTATTCTCTATTTCAGACAAGTGAAAAATTAGAGTTATCTTTATTATAAGTAAAAATATCTCTACTATTCTGCACCTTATCGCTCGTTAAATTTTCAAGATATTTTTTAGAGGTTAAAGTTTATTCTGAGTATAAAATAACAGTTCAAAAATGATACACTACTCCACCATTAATATTATACCATTTTACTACTTTTAAAAATAAGGCTCTTATAGTATCTGAACAAATAATCATAGATTATCATTTCAAACAATCGTTGATTTGAAACAAACATTCGATTGATGTGCATATGAAATACACTGGAAAAAAAACTCTGAAGAGAACTTGATTGATTTTTTATATGTCGCAAGGCTTCTTTAGATTCATGGATATTATTTAGGATAGCAATCCTAAAAGGAATATAATCCACAGATTCAATAAAATCAATGTATTTAATAATAAATGCTCTATATTTTTTATCTAATTGATAGTTCATCTTTTTATCTACATTGAACTCCTGTTTAAATGCATGATAACTCTCTTTTATCCAATCCAATCTTTCATAGAGTGAAATACCTAAATATTCTAATACTTTATCAATATAGAAAAGTGTTACCATTATCTTTTCCTCATCATCAAAATGAAGGAATTCATTAAGTATACTCTCGCTGCTCTTCCAAAATAAAAACTCAGCGTCTTCCATTGTTACATCTCCATATCTTTCAATTTCGCGCTGATAGGTATCTATTATAAATTCTGATATTTCTCCGGAATCTCTATATCCCTCCAAATAATCATTTACTAATGAAAGAACCTTATTAAAATGACTAAGGTCAGAAAGCTCAAAACGAAGCCGAATATGAATTCGCGGATCATTATACCGAATAAAAAACCATTTATTAATTAAGCTTTCCTCCTGAAGTTGTTGTAATAAAGGGATGATAGCTTCTTCCAAAATAATATCTGCGGTTTTTATCCCTGTATAAATTTTGACATACAACCATTCGCTTCCGGGAATAAACTTTCTTTTCATCAATATCTATTTTAATTTATACATAGGGAAAACAAATTCATGCTTAAAATTTTCATTCTCATTAAACAAAAATTCTTCTACCATGATTGTTTTTTTCTTTTGAACGGCCAGAATAAAAATTACAGCCATATCATAATTTTCAAGGTTCAGCGGTAAAGTATTATCAGCTTGTACCCATTGTATCCATGCAGGAATTTTTCTTTTAATTCTCCAATTGTTCAATTCAGATAAAAACTCATCTTTGTCTGTCATTAACTGCTCCAAAAAAGTAACGTCTTTATCAAAGATCTTCCAGCAAGCTTTTGAAAGGATTATATTTTTATATTCTACTCTTGGAAGAAATCTGTAAATATCCTTCAACCCACCCCAATCAAAATGCAATCCGCCTCTTATTTCCTGGAAATATAGATCGGAAAGAAAATGATAAACCGGCAGGGTATTATGAAAATAATTATGAGCATTTGTCAAATAGGGCCTTACTTCTTTGTTCAATCTTTTGGATCGCAAAACAAATCTGTTATTTTGCAATGAAATACGAAGATCATCTACAGCTATTTGGTTTTCTTCAGGCAAAACAGACTTCGCCATGTAAGGAATCTCATAATTTCTTATGGTAGGTCTTCTCACCACATTTCCTATTCTCGCTTCAGGCAAATGGATTACTTCTGCTAATATATACCTGGGATTCAGAGCCTCTTCCTTCTGCGCAATAGTTCTTGTGAGTTTATGGATCTCAGATTTTTCAGAACAAAATCGCCCTAATAAATTGGCTGCACTACTTGCGGTACTCCCATTTAAAAATAACTTTTCTTTATCATCGTCTGAAATAATCTCTGTCATGAACGAAATTGTATCAGGTAGATCATCCCACTTTTCATCTAATCCTTCAAAATCATCATACAATAACTCTATCTTATATTGGTTTTCTAATAAGGCATCCTGTACTTTCTCATTAAGAATCTTCTGAACCGGATTAAGTTCAATATTTATAATCTTATTTTTCTCAGAATCTTGAAGTATCAGGTCATCTAAATAGGGATGAATTCCTTTTACTGGAGCACTTTGTTTGTACCCAAGACCTATCTCTGAATCAAGAACATACTGCAATGAGACCTCCTGTGTATCAAATCGTTCAATAAATGCCTTTTTGAATTTTTCCAGACGAATATCTTTTGAAGCTAAAGTTATTTTGTTCAAAAAGCTAAAGGTTGTTTTAAGCTCCTTTTTCCAATAGGATGGTAAGATTGCTGTATCTTTATGATACAAATCGGTTTGGAATAAATACTTTTGCTCATATTCTATCCCAAAGAAGGCAATGAGCTTCTCAATCTCAATATAGTTTGAAATAGGGTTACCAATATTTTGATCTAATTCATGAAGTTTATTTTTGATAGAAATTAAAACATCTGCTTCATTTGCTTCAAGTCTTTGTAAAACAGAAATTAAAATATCTAAAAAATCTCCTCCAGAAACACTAGGTTCAATCTCGCTTGTGAGAACCTGATTATCTATTAATTCATTTATAAATTCAGATGCATCTTCCTGAGTTATATCTTCCGTAATCAGAATCTCTGTAAGCTCCTGTATCGTCTTTCCTTGTTCTGAAAATTTTAATACTTTTTGTAGTTCTTCAGAAAGTGGTGCTGATGAGATAATATAATCTCTTTTCCCGCCTGAATACTGATATTCTATATAACGGATCTTCGTTCCTACTCTATAAATTGTATTATTAGGATAAAACAAAAGCTTAATTCTTATTTCCGGCGTTTTTACAAAATGTTGAGACAATGATACAAGAAAATACATATCCAACTTTGTATCCCTAACCCAATAATCCGTATATAGATTATCTTCATGTAATTGCCTGCTTTTACCATATTCATCAAACTCCCCCAACCCCACTCCAGAAAATAAGCCGAATGGAGTACTGCGGGTACTCATTCGGCTATAATATTTTAATAAGGTATGCTTAAGTTTTTGGTGCTCTTTTAGCGATAGTGGTTTTTCTGTATGGAGCCACTTGGCCATTTCCTCATACAAATCAGGAGAAGCCAAATAAAGTGCTTCCAAAAAAACTGAATGGTTAGCAAATTTATTTTTTAATTCTTCCTCTGAAATTTCATCTTTATCTACTGCTTCAATAAATCTTTTATTTGAAAATAAAGGAATACGTACAATATATTCTTCAAAAAATTGATAAGGGAAACGGGACATTTATTTTTTTGTTTCTTCTTTTGGTTGATAATCAGGATGTCCTAATTGCCATAGGGCAAATTCAAATATATCTCCTATGTTAGCATATCGCTGCGCAATAGGTACATTACCAGCGTGCCCTCCTTCAAAATCTATCTTCAATAAGATTGGATTATCAGAAGCATTATCTGCTAGTAATTTAGCTGCAAATTTCGTAGGCATCCATGGAGTGACTCTCTGATCGTTCATTCCTGCTGTTATAAAAGTAGCAGGGTATTTTACTCCTTTTTTAATATGCTGGTAAGCATCCATTTCTAACAGTCCTTTAAATTCTACTGGATCTTTTACAGACCCAAATTCTTTTGGCTGACTATTAACCGCTGCTTCATCTCTAAGCATATTCAATGCTCCCACTTCTGCAATCACTGCTTTAAAAAGGTCAGGCCTTTCAGTCATTGCACGGCCTACAGTAATTCCACCAGCACTGCCTCCCCAGATCGCAACTTTATCTTTTGAGGTATATTTTTCACTGATTAAATATTCTGTACAGTCTATTAAATCTCTCCATGTATTAGGTTTTGTTTCTTTAAAGCCTGCTAAACGCCATTGTTCTCCCTTCTCACCGCCTCCTCTTACATGAGCAATAGCAACTATCCCTCCTTCATTTACCCACAATAAATAAGTTTTTGCAAAAAAAGGAGTACTGGATATTCCATAAGATCCATAACTATCAATCAATAGTGGATTTTGACCATTTCTTATGATGTCTTTATTATAAATTAAGGAGACAGGAACTTCTTCACCATCCCTTGCTTTTATAGTAATTTCTTTAACTACAATATTTTTAAATTCAGGATATTCTGCAACAGGAGCAAGATTTTCCGGTCTGAAAGTATTTGTTTTTACATCATAACTAAACCGTTGTTCATCATTTGCCCAACCAGAACATGTTATCCATATATCAGAGAATTTTTCACCTTTGTTTTCTAACCCAATGTTTCCAGATGGATAAGGAAGTTGGATAAGATTGTCTTTTCCATCTTTATATAGATATAATTTAGCCTCCACTCCATTTCTGGTAGTAGTATAATAAATACCATCTTTAGTTACACGATAACTTTTAATGATCTCATCTTTTTTTTCTGGAACTAAAACCTCAGCATTTTTGAAGTCAGGGTTTTTAATATTGGTTTTACAAAGCTTAACAAAAGGAGAATTATAACTTGACAGGAAAATAATCTGATCTTTTCGTATATCTAAATTTTTTGCTTTATCACTTGGGTCGGATAGTGCTTTCCAATTGTTCTTACCTTCCAGTAAATCTTTTTTCTTAATAAGATAAGTTTTTCTGTAAGTTTGATAATCTACTACCATTCCTATATAATAATCCTGATCCAGATCAAAATTCAAAATCATAGGAAACTGATCTTCAGTGATGTGTAGATCTGGATTATTTTTAGCAGAAAAAACCTCACGAACAGAATTAGGATCTGTTCCTATTTTGTATAAAACAGTCCTTGTATTTCTATAAAAATTCTTAGACTTGGGATCAGTCTCCGAAAATGCAACATAGAAAAAACCACTGTTATCATCTGTCCATCTTATTCCATCAAAGGAAGCCGGAGCACCATTAGTAATAATTTCAGGATGAATATTTTTTGTTTTAACATCCATAATAATTACATCTGCTAATTCATTTCCTTTCTCAGACATTGAAATAGCAATTTTACTACCGTCCCAACTTGGACTTATATGATTGATAACAAAATTATGGTTGAGTTCTGAGCTTTTGTAATTCGCCGGATCATAAAGTAATTTTTCCTTACCGGAAAATCCGTCCCGATAGTACAACTTATCTACTTTTTCATCTCCGTTTTTCTTTAAATAGAAATATTTATTATTACCTGCTATTTTTAAATTAGATACAGAATTGCCTTGCCTTTTATCAATCTCCAATCTTTTCTTTAAATAATAATTCTTTTTAGGAATGAGATTAAGAACAGAATTGGCGTAAGCAGTCTGAGACTTCATCCAATTAAGAGTTTGGGTATCTTCAACATTTTCCAGGTTTCTGTATTCATCAACAATATTAGTTTCAAAATACCTATCAGTAACAGGTTTTGATGGTGCAAAATTTGTTTTTTGAGCGTTAATGAGAACAGGTAATAAACAGATAATAACAAATATTTTTATTTTCATTCTTCCTAAAAATTATTTACCACTTGGAGTTTGAAGAGGTGTAGGAACAGGATCATCATTGTCATCATTTAAACCGGCAAGGGCAATACCTCCTCCGTTAATGATTTTCATTTGATTTGGTTTCATCAATTGTATCTTTTTTAAAGATAACTTCTTTTCTTCTTTAATTTTCTTTTTCATAGTTTGACTGATGTATAATATTACTTTTCACAAAGAAAGTAATATTTTTAAATTCAAATAAAATTTTATACTATAGATTTATAAATTCAAAGTCCAAATAGAATAAAACAATATGGTAAACTATGACAAGTTTCACCTGTTTATTGTTAATTTTTTTGAAGATTAAAAATGTAAATTTGTAATGTATTTATGAAATAATGAGATTGAAAGCCTTATTTTTATTTATTTTTCTGAGTAATTTATATTGCGCACAAAATAACAAAATTGATAGTTTAAAAACATTTAGCTATAAAGAATTGAAAGATAAATTTTATAACTATTATGAAAATATAAAGACCGATCAATCTAAAGTTATAGCCCAATATTACCTCCAAAAAGCAAAAAAAGAACAAAATGCCCTTCAAATAGCAGACGGATATGTGCTTATTCATTTTAACGAAAATTTTTCAAATGCTCTAAAATATCTTGACAGCACAGCAACAGTTACAAAAAATTTAAAGGGAACAAAATATCCATCTCAGACTTATTTAATGAAGGGAAACCTTTATTACAAACATGATAATT
Source organism: Chryseobacterium contaminans (assembly GCF_001684955.1). GTDB lineage: Bacteria > Bacteroidota > Bacteroidia > Flavobacteriales > Weeksellaceae > Chryseobacterium > Chryseobacterium contaminans. The sequence continues at coordinate 28,914 of NZ_MAYF01000057.1, forward strand.
TAAAAAAAGCTTTAGATAATTATATTTTAGGACTACAATACGCAAAAGCTCAAAAAGATCCGCAACAGATCGCGTATGCTAATATGGACATTGCCTATCTGAATAGCTACATTGGTAAAAATGCTGATGCAGCCAAAACATTCAGGTACTATTTATATAATGGAAATGATATTACAGATGAATCCCAGCATAATCAAATGCGTATAAGCCTTATATACTGTTATATTGAGCTCAATAAACTGGATTCTGCAAATATTCTAATCAAGGAAGGATTAAAAGCTCCATTAGCTTTCACAAATAAATATGTTCATCATCAATATATTTACTACGTAGGGGCATATAATTTAAAACTAAAAAAATATGATATTGCCGCTAAAAATTTTATAGCAGCTTATAAATATTTTTCCGGGATTCAAGATCAGAATATGAACTATAGTCTTTTAAATATTGGTAAATCTTATGAAGGTTTAAAAGATAAAACAAAAGCAGTTGAAAACTATACCAAGCTAGACTCTATTATTTCAAAAAGTGGTTATACATTTCCTGAATTAAGAGATGTATATACTTTTCTTATTGATTACTATAAAGAAAATAATGATAAAGAAAAACAGCTTTATTACATTGAACGCTTTTTAAAGGTCGATCATAAACTCGATGAGCAGTTCAAATACCTTTCAACAGAAATACCCAGAAAGTATGACACTCCGAATCTTTTGCAAGAAAAAGAAAATATCATTGGAGAATTGAAAATGAGAAAAAAGATACTCTATCTATCTATTAGCATACTATTCTTAATACTTATTTTCATTACATATCTTTACTATAAGACTAAAAAAACAGAACGGCAGCATAGAAAAATTGCACAGGATTTAATCAACCTAGTTGAAAAAAGAAATAATGAAGAAAATAATATAGAAGATAAAGCTAATGATCTTGAAATAATTAATATGCTTATTCCGGAGCCAGCTGAACAAGATGATAAAACTTCTAAAACTATCTCCGAAGAAGTTACTGACTTTATATTACAAGAATTGAAGATATTTGAATCCAAGGAACTTTTCTTAAAAAAGGGAATTACATTAGCCAACTTAGCAAAAAGCATAAAAACAAATACAGCTTATTTATCTGAAATAATTAATACTCATAAAGGAAAAAACTTTGCGAGCTACCTTAATGATCTTAGAATTGATTTTGCTTTAAACAGATTAGTAAAAGACAAAAAATTTCGTTCTTACAAATTATCTGTCATTGCTGAGGAATTAGGCTATAATAATGAACAGGCATTTTCTCTAGCTTTTAAGAAAAAAACAGGCACTACACTCTCTATGTACATTAAAGAAATTGATAGTTTAAACGACTTAAAAAAAATCAACTAATTATATAACAGATAATTAAACATCATTCTTTTATAAATTTACATCTATAAATTTATAAATCTAAAACCTCAAAACTTTTTTTATCATTTGTACTTGTGCATCTTTGTCTCAGGTAAAAGCACAATGATTTTTGCATGTGTAAAATTCAAAATTTTAATATAAGCTGTTCAGCTTTCATCATTCTTCATCAAGGATAATGTGACAAACAGACCAAATATTAATTAAGAAGATAAAACACAAGTATATTATTCCAATCCCACAGATGTGCTGCTAATTATGAATGTAAAAATTAACCATGAAAACTTTTATATATTCATCTGTGGGAAATTGGAACCCAAACCAATATTCCATACTTTTAGTGCTTTCGGATTCTCATTATACTGAATAAAAATATTTTTTCGAGCCAAATCGTGTAAAATAAAATATTGAAATTCAAACTATATCCACCAACTACAGGTTATATCTCACTAATAAAAGAAAAATATTTTTGTTAATTTAAAACATCTGTGTATTTTAGATGAAAATATTAATATGATTTTTGATAAACTAATTAACTACCTAAAACTTGATAAGCAGGAATTTATTTTCCAGTTCAATTCTCATCCCAACTATCCGTCTGCACTGGCTTTCAGTGATACTTTAAACTTTTTGGGAGTAAAAAATGATGCCTATCAGCTTGATAAAGAATACTGGGATGAACTTCCTGAAGAATTTATCGCAATTGTTGACAATGCATTCTCATTAGTAAAAAAATCGGGAAGCAATTATGCAGTGTATTCTGAAAAGGCAAAGACACTAGACAAAGAAGAGCTTTACAAAAATTCTACAGATTTTGTTCTGTTATTTGAAAAGACTGAAAATGTAGAAAATAAAACAGCTTTCAATTTCAAGCCTGTTTTATATGCTATTTTTGCCGTAGTCCTTATCTATTCTTTTGTTTACCAAGAAATTCTTGAAGCTATCTTTAATCTTCTCTCATTAGCTGGGGTTTATATTTCATTGGAGCTATTCAATCAGAAATTTGGAAATACATCTACAGTTATCGGAAGTATTTGCGGAGCTGCTCCGGCCACTCAAACAGCTAATTCATGTGACAGAATCATCAAACAGGACAAAACCAGCATTTTGGGATTAAAGTTTTCCGATTTTTCACTAATCTACTTTACCGGGCTTGCCATATTAGGATTATTTTTACCGGCAACGGCTTATATTGTAAAAGGATTTACTTTCGTTTCTTTACTAGCCATTGGTTATTCTTTATATGTTCAGGCTTTTGTTGAAAAAACATTTTGCAGAGTTTGTCTTTTAATAATCTCTATTCTGGTTGGACAATTAGTGATCAGTGCTTTCTTTTTCCAGAACCTTACCTTTGGAGTTCCTGCTCTTTTGCTAACTGTTATTTTATGGGTAATGATCTTTTCTGCAGTGATGTATTTCAATACTCTGCTTGAACAAAAAGAAGAGCTTCAGAAAAACAATGCTAAAAATCTTAGATTCAAAAGAAATTATGAGCTGTTCAAAAGCCAGTTATTAGAAAGAGATAAAATAGAATTCCAGGATACTGAGACATTTTCAGTAGGAAAAAAAGATGCAAGACTTCGGATCTCTATTATTTCCAACCCTTATTGTGGTTTTTGTAAAGATGGTCATAAACTGGCAGAAAGTCTTTTAAAGAAATATCCTGATGATGTTTCTTTACAAATGAGATTCAACTATACACCTGAAAGATCCAATGAAAAATACGATGCATTGATCTCTGATCTTACCTATATCTACAACAATAAACCAGAGAAAGAATTCCTACATGCTGTAGAAGAATGGTTCGAGACAAGAGATGAAAATAAAATCAATATTTTGTCAGGAGGAGTTCCTACATCAGAAAATCTGAATCCACTGACCCAAATGACTGTAGAAAACAGTAATGCAGGGCTTAACTTCACCCCTATCCTGGTGATTAACGGTTATCAGTTCCCTGAAAAATATGACAGGGAAGACATTGTATTCTTTATTGATGAATTAATAGAAGACGACGAAATTTAATCATACAAGTGATTCAAAATTCACTATCTTAGGAAAACAAAAGCGGTATCCGAAAAGCTTTAAAAAGAGTAGGAAAACCAAAAACTATTTATTATGAAAAATCTAACTAAACTTTCAAGAGAAAGCCTAAGAACATTGAAAGGGGGTATTACTGAGGAATGCGCAAAAATCCAGTATGAAGCGAGCTACTGCGAATCCAAAATCAACCCACCTAAAGAAGGAGCAGTAAATGCTTGTAACAAATGGTGCTACTACTAGTTTACCATTTCATTGAATTATAATATTGAATAAAGTAAAAATGTCGTCAGAATATGACGACATTTTATAATGATTATTAGTTTTGAAAAAATTTCCTTTCTATAAACAACCAGACACTAAAGACTGTGGGCCAACATGTCTTAGAATTGTAAGTAAATATTACGGTAAAAGCATATCCCTGCAGCAAATCCGGGCCCTTTCTGAAACCACCCGTGAAGGAAGCAGCCTTCTTGGATTAAGCGATGCTGCAGAGAATCTGGGTTTCCGTTCACTGGGAGTTCAGGTTGACTTTAAAACCCTCGTAGAAGAAGTTCCGCTTCCATGTGTCGTACACTGGAATAAAAACCACTTTGTAGTTGTTTATAAAGTTGATAAAAATAACAAGATATACATATCTGATCCCAGCTATGGCTTAATTACCTACAATCAGGAGGAATTTATCAAAGCCTGGATTGGTGAAAATGCCAACGAAAACACTGAGGAAGGAATAGCCCTTATCCTGGAAACAACACCAGCATTCTTCCAAACCGAATTTGACAATGAAGAAAGTAAAGCCAGCTTTTCTTTTCTTTCCAGATATCTTTTAAAGTACAAATCACTTGTTATCCAACTAGCTGTTGGACTTCTAGCAGGAAGTTTACTATCCCTGGTTTTCCCTTTTCTTACTCAAAGTATTGTAGACGTCGGGATACAGAATCAGGATATTAACTTTATTTATCTTGTGCTGCTTGCACAGGTTATGCTGTTCTTCGGAAGAATGGGTATTGAAACCATCCGAAGCTGGATTCTTCTCCATCTTTCTGCCAGAATCAATATTTCAATTATATCCGATTTCTTTATCAAACTTATGAAACTCCCTATCAGTTTCTTTGATACCAGAATGACCGGAGATATCATGCAAAGGATTAATGACCACCATAGAATAGAACAGCTTCTTACCAGTTCTTCATTAAACACACTGTTTTCATTAGTCAATCTGATTATCTTCAGTATTGTCCTTTTGTTTTATGATTACAGGCTTTTCATTGTTTATCTTGTAGGGGCAGTTGCTTATATCGGATGGATTACTTTCTTCCTGAAAAAGAGAAAAGAGCTTGATTATAAAAGATTCTCCCAGGTTTCTCAGGAACAGAGTAAAGTAATTGAGCTTATCAATGGAATGCAGGAAATCAAAATGCATAATGCTGAAAAGCAAAAAAGATGGGATTGGGAATTTCTTCAGGTAAAATTATTTAAAATCAGAATAAAGTCTCTGTCTTTAGAACAATGGCAGTCTGTAGGAGGAAATTTCATTAATCAGATGAAAGATATCCTGGTAAGTTTCCTGTCTGCAAAATTGGTTTTAAGCGGAAATCTGACCTTGGGGATGATGCTTTCGGTTCAATATATTATTGGACAGTTAAACAGTCCGCTTCTTCAACTTATCGATTTCATTAAACAAACTCAAGATGCCAAAATATCCCTTGAAAGATTGGGTGAGATTCATGATAAGGAAGATGAAGAAAATAAAGATGAGCAATATGCCATGGAAATACCGAAAAGAGATATAGAAGTTACTGATATGTCATTCAGGTACATTGGATCTGATGTTCCGGTATTTGAAAATCTAAGCCTTACTATTCCCTATCAGAAAACTACAGCCATTGTCGGAGCCAGTGGAAGTGGAAAAACAACCTTACTGAAACTCCTGATGAAGTTTTATGAACCTGACCAAGGGGAAATCAAAATAGGCAATACTGCATTAAAGAATATCTCTCCACGATTCTGGAGAGACCACTGCGGGGTTGTTATGCAGGAAGGGTATGTATTTAATGATACAATTGCCAATAATATAGCCGTTGGTGAAGATCATATTGATAAAAAGAAACTAAGACGGGCAGTAGAAATAGCCAATATCAAAGAATTTGTAGAAGGCCTTCCATTGAGTTATAATACAAAAATCGGAAATGAAGGAGTTGGAGTAAGTGGCGGACAAAAGCAAAGGCTTTTTATCGCAAGAGCTGTTTACAAATCTCCTGAATATATCCTATTTGATGAAGCTACTTCTGCATTGGATGCCAATAATGAAAAAATCATTATGGAAAATCTTGAACAGTTCTTTAAAGGTAAAACCGCAGTAGTTATTGCCCACAGACTTTCCACAGTAAAACACGCCGATAAGATTATTGTACTGGATAAAGGAAAAGTAGTAGAAGAAGGCAGCCATGCCGAATTGGTAGATCTGCGTGGTGAATATTACCGATTGGTAAGAAACCAGCTGGAATTAGGAAGTTAACCCATGAGAATCAATATATAGCGGAATCCGAAAAGCTTATAGAGTAGGAAATTAAAAACATCTATTAATTATGAAAAATCTAAAAAAACTTTCCAGAAAAGATTTAGTTTTTGTCAGTGGAGGGGTAATCATTCCGGATGACAACTGCTGTGGATCATGGTGCCTGGGTAGCTGGATGCCATGCCGTATACATCATATTGCATGTCCACCGGATGCAGACACTTCACCACCATCATGGTATGACGGCACTTGCCCACGTATTTAAATTATATTCCCCCTGAAATATTGGGGGAAACTTTAGCTCAGAAAAAACAATGAAAGAAGACGTTTTAGACAATATTGAACTCCGCTCAGAAAGTGTACAGGATATCCTTACCCAACCACCTAATTGGATGATCCGCTGGGGAAACACGCTTATATTTGTAATTATTCTGCTCATTTTTGTGATGAGTTATATTATAAAATATCCGGAATTTGTACCGGCTCCTATTATAGTAACCTCTCAAAATCCACCGGAAAAATTAGAAGCCAGGATCAATTCTAAGATTGAAAAAATACTCATTAAAGATCATCAGGAAGTAAAGAAAGATCAGTTACTGATGGTAATGCTCTCTGCTGCCAATTACAAAGATGTTATAGCATTAAAAAAACTGGTAGACTCTATGTCTCCCAATCAGCTTAGTTCTTTTCCTATTGCTCAGACTTCAAGATTTAAATTAGGTGAATTGCAGGGAGACTACAACAGCTTCGCAAAAGCTTTCCAGGATGAAGAGCTTTTTACAAGACTGCAACCTTATGCCCCGGAAAATCTGGCTACCAGCCTAAGCCTATCTGAATCCAGAGCGAGAATTGCCACTTTAAAACAACAAAAAAGCCTGGAATCAGCTAAATATGACCTTACCAGAAAAAACTTCCAACGATCTCAGGAACTGTTTAATCAGGGAGTAATTTCTGCCATGGAACTTGAGAATGAAAAGATCAAATACCTTCAGGCTCAACAGAACCTTGAAAATATCAATATTTCTATTTCGCAGGCTGAAGAAGGAATTTCCAATCTTAACAAAACCAAAAGCGGAACTGTGATTAATACAGAGAAGGATAAAATCAATTATTCTTCACAAACCCTGCAGCTTTTTGAACAACTTAGAAAAGCATTGAAACTTTGGGAACAAAATTACCTTGTTATTTCATCTACAGAAGGTGTTGCCAGCTTTCAGCAGTTTTTCGGTGAAAATCAGTTTGTAAAAGCAGGTGAAGCAATTGTATCCATTCTTCCTAAAAATAAAGAGAAATTAGTAGGCAGAATGTCTGTGCCTTCTGTAAACTCAGGAAAGATTCACCCTGGAGAAAAAGTATTGATCAAGCTGGATAACTACCGTTTCCAGGAATATGGAATCGTAGAAGGAAAAGTTCAGAACATATCGCTTATTCCTGATGATAAAGGGAATTACTATGTAGATGTGGTTTTACCAAAAGGATTAAAAACAAGCTATAATAAAAATCTGAGATTTGATAAAGAACTTAGAGGAAGTGCAGAAATTGTAACTGAAGACTTAAGACTTATTGAAAGATTCTTTTATCAGATCAGAAAACTGTTAGGCTATCAGGCTTAACAAAAGCTTCACAACATACAAAACATGCCGTTTCTCTAATTAAAGAAACGGTTTTTTTTTGCTCATATCTTTAATATAAAAAAGAAACCGCAACCATTAATTAATGATTGCGGTTTTGTAGCGAAGACGGGAATTGAACCCGTGACCTCAGGGTTATGAATCCTGCGCTCTAACCAACTGAGCTACCTCGCCGTTTTGGTGGTGCAAATATAGAAAAATATTTTTATCTGTATTCCTATTATGAGAATAAAATTTAAATATCTTTTACAGGATACATCCAGAATAAAATATAGCGTAATTATAATAAAAGCTAATGGTTTCGGATAACATTTTCTAGGGGGAACAAACAATAATAGACTGCAGCGATTCTAAAAATGAAAGCTAGTGTATAAAAAAAGAAAACCGCAAACATTAATTAATGTTTGCGGTTTTTGTAGCGAAGACGGGAATTGAACCCGTGACCTCAGGGTTATGAATCCTGCGCTCTAACCAACTGAGCTACCTCGCCGTTTTGGTGGTGCAAATATAGAAAAATATTTTTTACCTCCAAAATTATTTTAGCTTAAAATATTCTAAAACATCCCCTACATGATCTGGCTTATTGATTATCTTATTGTTAGCATCTAAAATAAAATAGGTAGGAGTTGCATGAACATTATATGTATCTACATAGCTGCTGTTCCATCCTCTCAATTCAGAGTCATTGATCCATGGAAATGCAGTAATTTTTTTAGAATAAGAATTTTTATCTACGTCTAAAGACAAGGCTATAACCTGAATATTCTTTGTTTTTAAATCGTTATATTTTTCCAGTAACTTCGGAAGTTCAGTTTCACAATGTGAGCATGTAGATGACCAGAATACAATAACTTTTTTATCAGCCTTCACATCATGAATTGATTTCGCAGTGGTATTTGAAACTGACTGGAACTTATAATTTGGGAATACAGCCCCCATTTCTACATTGGCATTCGATTTTAATGTAGACGCCAATCTATCATTAATGGTACATTTTAGATTTTTAGCCAGGCCAAGATATTTGGTTTTAAAATCATCCATCTGGTAAACGTCAAAGATATCGATAAGTTCAGATAATACAGTCTGCCCTCTTGGTGTCTCCACTTTTAAGCGGTCTAAAAGTTTATCTACAGAGCCTGTAACATTGGTATTACCACCGGAGTTCAAATAAGCCACTAATACAGGTCTTAATAGCGATGAACTTTCAAGCATATCATTAGACTTATCCAGGAAGTTAATAATTTCGTCCTGATCCGCTTTTTTAGCACCATCTGCCGGATTTCCCAGAAATTTACTATAGTTGGTATTATAATAAGCAATAAACGGGTGTTTAGCAGCATCAATGGAAGTGGATGTACCCGAAAGCCTTTCTATTTCTGTTTTCAAAGCTTTTCCAAAGTCTGTATTATCTTTATAATATTCTTTGATCTGAGTTAAAGCAGGAAGAATAAGTTCTTTCTTCTGTGAACCTTCCTGTTGTCTGCTCATTAGCTCATTAGCTTCATCCAGATAAGCAACATCCTTCACTTTATTATTCTGAATATCAAGCTTGATACTTACATTTTTGTTTTCAGAAATAAAGCTTACAGTATTATTAGTATTAGGGAAATAGATTTTCATCATTCCCATATAATTATTTGGATATTTAAATGTCCATGTATTATTCTTACTTTGTTCTTTGGTAACAACAATATCTTTTGAACCGTTTAATGTATATAGTATGGCATCTTGATCTTTAAAGTCTGCAGGTGTCTGAACTGTAACTGTAAACTGGGCCTGCAATGTAAATGCAGCTAAAACTGCAGATAGTGTATAAATCTTTTTCATAGAGTAAAAATAAAAAAACTCTCTGACTAATCAGAGAGTTTACTATTATTTTAATAAAATTTTATGCTTTTATACTTTTATACTTTTTTGTGTAGAATGCAATAAATACAATAGCTACAACAGCAAGCAAATATACGTACATATCAATGGGCGATGTTGGTGCTCCTGGACCACCACCTCCAGTACCTGCTTTTGATACTGCATCTGGCGCCGGGGGAATTGCATTATTTTCTTCTGCGTAAGCAAATGATACCACAAAAAGCAAAAGAGCGGATACTAGTTTATTTATAGTTTTCATATTATTTATTTTAAGATTTTGGTGTTAACTACTACTCCTTTATCAGAAACCACTTTTACAACATAAGAGCTCTTCACTGAACCATCAAGTTCAATAACGAAATCTTTAGATGCATCCACTGCTTTCTTAGAGATGATAAGTTTACCACTCATATCATAAACTTCAATATCTGCTTTTTTCCAGTTTTTATCAAATCTAACAATATAGTTGCTAACTGCCGGGTTATATACAACCATTGTTCTGGAAAGTGTTATAGGCTTATCTTCTTTCGTTGCTAACGAACCTTTATCAGGTGCTCCATAATATAAGCTATAAGACTTAGAACTTACAGGAATAATAGCCCCCTGCTTTACTTCTTCTACATTGCCGTTAGCTGACTTGTAATAAAACCCTGTTCCTGAAGATAAAGTGTGAACTCCAGCAGGAATCATTGCTGCATTTTCTCTCACCTCAAATTTGTAAGAAACAATTTGCTGATTATGATTAGGCTCATTATAGTCAAAGCTATGCAATACAATCTCTTTACCTAAGAAGTCATTTTCATTAGCTTCATTAATATATAATGAATATTGTGCGTTATAATTAGGATCAATACCACCTGTCGGCTTTTCTTCATAGGTTACAAACATATTGTCAGAAGCAGCAGCCTGTCCTGTAGTAGCAGCAGATGCTTGATGCCCTGTTAAAGCATTTGCAGAAACAACATAATAAGTTCTACCCATTTCTTTACCATTAGCATCTAAACCAATTACTCCTAATTGCTTTAAGGTTCCGTTACTGTTCTTAAAAGCTTTCTTCGCAGTAACGCTATAATCAGTACCATCTACTCTGGCTGTATTACTAAATCTTCTAAGTGTATTGAAGTTTAAGGTTTGAGGAGTATTATCTCTTAATTTAATAATGAAAACACCCATTGGTTTCACCATAACATTATTGATGTCTCCTTGTGGTCTACCATTACTATCATAAGTCATAACCAGAGGATTAGTAAATGTACTTCCCGCTCCGTCTACATACTGCACGTCACCTGGTGAATATTGAACACCCCAGATATTGGTGATGTTATTTCCATCTGTAACTGTACCTGGTTCAACATATCCGATTTTTGATAAATCTAAGTTTGTTAAGAAAGGGTTACCAAATTCATAGATATTCTTACCATATGTACCTGCCCAAGAACTGGTTGTAGATTCAAACTGATCAAATAAGTAAGTATGATATTCCTCACCATAAGAGTTCTGGTTAGTACCATTTGGTCCGAAAGTAACACCATTACCAGCATTAACTAAATTAACGATTGGCTGATTGGTAAATGCTTTACCTGAAAGATTATAAACACCATTATTAGCAGCAGGCGGATTACTAAGATCAAGGTTATTGTTATTAGACCCTAACATATAGTACCCGAAAGCCTGTGTAGCCATGCTCCAAGGCGCTTGTGTCTCACTTACAACAGTAGAGTTGTTCCACTTTAAAATTTCATTCTTGGAATATCTGGTTGAGTTGAAAGATTTATTAAGCTCCGAAGAAAGGCTACCTAATAATTTGTCATAGAAAGGTAAAGCAATCTGTTGGTAAAAATTACCAGTACCATGCTTATCAGTTCTATATTCTTTGTTTACAACACCAGTAACATTGGATTGGGATAATCCATCGATGTACAACTGTCCATACGTAGATGTAGCGTAGCTGTTAGGTGTATTCAGTCTTAAAATGATATTTCCACCATCGGTTTTATCTGCACCGGCAGCATCAATCGTTTTAAAAGCGTCTGCGCCTGATCCTACGATCATTACATTTCCACGTACGTCCAAAAGACCCGTGCCTTTTGTCTGTACACCTCCACCACTATAAACTAGGGTGCCTTCGCTCACATACATATTAGCATTAGTGTCAACATGACATAGTATCTGCGCCTGAACAGAGTAACTAATTGCTAAAAGACCTATAGCAAATAAACTTTTTCTCATTGTATAAATTATTTGTGTGTTAATACAATCTTCACCCGCAAAGGTATTATTTTTTTCTTTAAAAAAAAAACTTTTTATCTATTAATCAAAATATTATCTTCTGTTAATACAATCTCTTTTTCCTCTCCGATTGAAAACATATAATCTTCAAGAACCTTTTCAGTGGTACCTCTGAGACCTCTTGCCCCAAGTCCTTTTTCAATGGTTTCTTCAACAATTTTTTCAATTGCCCCGTCGGTAATTACCAAATTCGTGCCATCCATTTTGAAAAGTTCTACAAACTGGTTCACGATTGAATTTTTAGGTTCTTTCATAATTCTTACCAGGGTTTCTTTTGTAAGTTTATCAAGGTAAGTGATGATCGGAAATCTTCCTAAAAGTTCGGGAATTAATCCAAAAGAACGCAAATCGATCGCATTAATATTTGTTAATATATACTCATCTTCATCAGTTTTATTGATCTTTTCTGAGCTGAAACCAATAGCCTGCTTATTCATTCTTCTTTCAATGATCTCCTTAATTCCGTCAAAAGCTCCTCCGGCAATAAACAGGATATTCTGTGTATTCACCTGAATGTACTTTTGGTCTGGATGCTTTCTTCCACCCTGTGGCGGTACGTTTACGATACTTCCTTCCAACAGTTTCAGTAATCCCTGCTGTACTCCTTCTCCGGAAACATCTCTTGTAATACTTGGGTTGTCTGATTTTCTTGCAATCTTATCAATCTCATCAATAAAGACAATTCCTTTTTCTGCTTTTTCAACATCGTAATCGGCTACCATCAATAATCTTGAAAGAATACTTTCAACATCTTCCCCTACGTATCCTGCTTCTGTTAAAATAGTTGCGTCCACAATACAGAAAGGAACATTAAGTTCTCTGGCAATGGTTTTAGCCAATAGCGTTTTCCCTGTTCCAGTCTCTCCAATCATGATGATATTGGATTTTTCAAGCTCTACTTCTCTGTTTTCATCCTGAGCATGAAGCAATCTCTTATAATGGTTATACACTGCAATGGAAAGCTGCTTTTTGGCCTGATCCTGCCCGATCACATACTGATCCAGAAATTCTTTGATCTCTTTTGGCTTTTTAAGATCTTCCATATTGTCTGCAGGTGAATACCCTGATTTGGAAGCACTGTCTTTCACAATAGTGTGTGCCTGCTCTATACAATTTTCACAAATAAAACCGTTCTGCCCAGAAATCAACATTTGTACTTCATTTCTTTTTCTTCCGCAGAAAGAACATTGGTTTGGATTCATATTATATAATATATATGTATATGTTAAAGAAAATCGTAAAAAATTACTTTTTTACGATTTTCTGTGTTTTAAGAATTAATAATTGAGTTTTGAATCTCTGTATATTCTTCGTTCGTTAATTTTAGTCTTTCATTTCTGAAGTTCATGTCTTCCATCTTGTTTAAAGGAATAAGATGAATATGAGCATGCGGAACTTCAAGCCCTACAACCGCTACTCCTACTCTTACACATGGAATTGCAGTTTTGATCTTCTTGGCTACCTCTTGGGCAAATCCCCAAAGGTTTTTGTATTCTTCACTTTCAAGATCAAAAATCAAATCCACTTCTTTTTTCGGAACTACTAGAGTATGTCCTTTCACCAAAGGCATTGCGTCGAGGAATGCGATAAAGTTTTCATCCTCTGCAATTTTATAAGAGGGAATTTCGCCATTGATGATTTTTGTGAATATAGTGCTCATTTTTATAAAAGTTAGAGATTAAATACTGGAAGTTTAGAAATGAAAAGAGTGTATCAGACTATAGCGAAATGTCTAATACTTCAAAAGAAAGTTTGTTTCCGTTCGGTAAAGTAATTTCAGCGGTTTCACCTTTAGCTTTACCAAGCAATCCTTTAGCAATTGGAGTGTTTACAGAAATCTTTCCTGTTTTAAGGTCGCTTTCATTATCCGGTACCAATGTAAATACCTGCTCCTGTTGAGTTGCATTATTCTTAAGCTTCACTGTAGTTAAGATAGAAACTTTTGAAGTATCTAATTGGCTTTCATCTATAATTTTAGAAGTTGAGATAACATCTTTCAGCTTGGAAATTCTCATTTCAAGCATACCCTGAGCCTCTTTAGCCGCATCATATTCTGCATTTTCAGACAAATCTCCTTTGTCTCTAGCTTCTGCGATCTGCTGAGTAATTTTTGGTCTTTCCACAGTTTCCAACTGTTCCAGCTCAGCTTTCATTTTCTCAAGGCCCTCCTTTGTTACATAGCTTGCCATAATTTTCAAAATTTAGTTTTAGTATAAAAAAATAATCCGACATTTGCCGGACAATGTTTTACGTGTTATAATCGTTTAATTTTTACAAATATATAAAAATTTAATTTGAAATGAAAAAAACTTTTTCGATATTATCTATTTTCATTTTATTGATTTTCAGCAATTTATCTATAAACTCATGCGGAAGCAGAGAAGATACGGTGAACTGCTTTCCTAACGTCCCTATCAATGTTTCTTTAAATTTAAACCTTCCTGCATATAATGCCTTAAACTATGATGACGGCTGGATATATGTTAATGAACAACAGTCCGGAACCAGAGGCTTAATCATTGTTCGTGTTGGAAATGCATTTAAGGTTTATGACCGGAATGCTCCTCATTTATGCCCGGATAATGAAACAACCCTTGAAGTAAAAGACAATATTGCCATTGTATGTCCGAAGGATGGCACAAAATGGATGTTAAGAACCGGCCAGCCATTGGATGGAGCAAAAACATCCCTTCCGCCTAAGACTTATACCTCTTATAATTATGATCCGGGAAGCAAAATTTTAAATATTTACTATTAAAATAAAAAGATGAAGATCGTTATACAAAGAGTCTCTGAAGCCAGTGTAAAAGTAGATGGGAAAACAGTAGGTGAAATAGGAAAAGGATTAATGCTGCTGGTAGGCATTGATGAGAATGATGAAAAGACAGATGCAGATTGGTTGGTTCAGAAAATACTTAACCTAAGAATCTTTGGAGATGAGGATGATAAGCTCAATCTTTCTGTAAAGGACATTTCCGGAGAAATCCTATGCATCAGTCAATTTACATTGATTGCAGATTATAAAAAAGGAAACCGTCCTTCTTTCATTAAAGCAGCCAAACCCGATAAAGCCGTTCCGTTATTTGATTATTTTAAAGAAGAAATATCAAAATCCGGGTTGAAAACTGAAAGCGGTATTTTCGGAGCAGATATGAAAGTGTCATTAATTAATGATGGGCCTGTCACCATCGTTATGGACTCCATTACAAAAATCTGATTATTAACACACTAAAGAATTATATTTATAGGATTGGGAATCTACCTGATCGTAAGCCGTACTAATACCTAAGAAATGAAAACAAAAATTATCCCCAGAACAATATTTTTTTCCTCAAGCCGTGCGTTAAAATTTTTATTTTTATTCTTCTTTAGTACAGGATTTTGTCTGGGCCAAAGCCGTGATGAACTTTTAAAGACAAAACTAGACTCTGCTTTTTCAAATATTTTTAATGCAAACGGGCCTGGAGGCAGTATATTAATACAGCAAGGTAGTAAAACGCTATATGAAAACTCATTTGGTCTTGCAGATCTTAAAACAAAGGAAAAGTTTACAACCAAAACGGTTTCAAACCTAGGTTCTATTTCCAAGACCTTTGTTTCTTACGGCATTTTAATACTCCAAAAAATAAATAAACTTTCCGTCAATGACAATCTGTTGAAATTTTTTCCGGATTTTAAAGTTAAAAAAATAGCGAATGCCGTTAAGCTTCATCATCTTCTTACACATACTTCAGGTCTTCCAGATCTTAGACATGTTGAAAAAGATAGTATTTATTATCTTACGGCAAAAGATGAAGAAAATTTCAGTCCTTTAAAACAGACTGACTCCTTAGAGTTTGAACCAGGAAGTAAATTTAATTATTCCAATCCTGCTTATAACGGATTAGCATTGGTTATTGAAAAAGCAAGCTATATGAAATGGCAGCATTTTATTGCAGAAAATATATTCAAGCCTTCCGGAATGAATAACAGCATAATAACAGATGGTAATTTCCCTGATAAAAATGTAGCTCATGGTTATATCCTTAGAGATAAAGTATATCAGGAATATGATTATGGTGAATATCCGACATTTGCAGCTGCTGGTAACGGAGGAGTATGGAGCTCTGTTGAGGATTTAAAAAAATACATTTCAGCAATTCAGGAGTGTAAATTTACAAGCTGTACCATTATTAAAGAATCTGAAACAGTTTATAATCCCATAAACTGGAGTAGTGAGAAACCAGCAGATCATACCGGGACATGGTTTGTTCACAATGGTTTTTATTCAGGTATAAAAACAGAGGAACATGTCAAAGTAATAGAACATGCAGGGGATCAAGGCGGTTTTAAATCTCATTTGCTGATGATTCCTGATAAAAACATATCCATTATCTGGCTTACCAATAATAATCAATTCATTACCGGACACATTAGAAGAATACTGCTTCAATTGAAATATATTGATTAAAATTAAAAACGTCTTTCTCCTCAGCTGAAAGACGTTTTTTCAATATCTTTTTAGAACAATTATTTTGCAGGAACGCTGCTGAAATTAAGGGCTACTTTAATATTCATATCTGAAGAAGTCTGATTCTTCAACTCATACACTGTTCTTACGGTAAGTCCTGAGCTTTTTACAATGCTATCCAAGAACCCTGTATCATTCAAATCCAAACTTATACTGGATGAATTGGTAGAAATGTTAAAGCGGGATGCGATCAGCCTCTCTCCTGTTCCGCAGAATGAAACATATATTTTAATGGTTTTAAACGCCCTTCAATTGATATCCAAAGTGATGAACAAAAAGAACCTATTCAGGCTATCTAAAAACAAAAAATTCTTTTCAGCAAACTGAGAGGGATTTTTTTATAAAAATGATTACAAACCCTTTATATCAAGACAAAAAAAGTGCAATTAAAAAATAAACTCACAAAAACGTGATTTGTTTTCATTTTATTATTATTTTTGATATTATTCAAACTAATTCACAACCACTTAACAAAAATAATATGAAAACAAAAATCAAACTCCTTCCTCTATTGGTGTTCTGTTTCTTCCTTTCATTCGGACAATCTCTATCGGACCGCAGTGCTCCCAAAAATGACCTGATCTATGTATGTTTTTCAAAAGGAATTTCTTCAGAAAAAGATGCACTCAGCAAAAATCCGGAACTGGAAAGATTTACCAGAGAAAATGGAATTTCATTCACTTATGATCTGGGTTTCAACAATGAAAAAATTAATGAAATGATTGCCAGCAGCAAACGAAACGGAAACTCCGGCGAATCTGTTCTAAAGCTGAAAAGAATATTTAGAGCCAGTGTTCCTGTACAGGACGGTGATTCTTTTCAAAGAGTTACCCAAACTCTTGAAAAATTTCCTGAAATAGAGTATGTTTCCGTAATGAGCAGTACACCGGTTGAGCCACCTTTGGTTAATATGTTTGTAGCAACTCCCGATCTGGAAAGTGTGCAGACTTATCTTAATGACAACCCTGGAATTAATGCAAAATATGCCTGGTCAAGAGGGATTACCGGACAAAACATCCGTATCCGTGATGTTGAATATGGTTTCTATAAAACACACGAAATGTTAGCCAATCAGAATTCTATTCAATTGGAACCAGGCTATTCTCCCAATTCAGGATTAGCCAATAATAATTACAGAGATCACGGTACAGCCGTGGTAAGTATTTTAGGGTCTGTAAAAGATAATATCGGGCTTACCGGTGCTGTTTATAGCGCTTCAGAGATCAAAGGATACATGGAATGGACGACTGTTGGATATAACAGAGCAGCAGCAGTAAGCAGATCCATCAATGCCTCACAGGCCGGAGATATTATTTTATATGAAATGCAAACCGGTGGAAAAGACGGTCAATATTGCCCTGCTGAATACGACAGTGTGATCTGGGACCTTACAAAAGCTGCTACAGATTCAGGAATTATCATCATCGCTGCGGCAGGAAACGGCAACCAGGATCTTGATGATCCTTTTTATGCAACTTACAGAGCCAGAGGAAACAGTGGTGCAATTATCGTAGGTGCGGGAACACCCAATACTACTCATTCAAAACAAAGCTTCAGTACGTATGGAAGCAGAGTGGATGTACAGGGATGGGGAAGCAGTGTTCTAGCTGCAGGATATGGATCATATGCAAAGTATGATAATGATAATAACAGGACCTATAATTATTTCAGCGGAACAAGTTCGGCCACCCCAACTGTAGCTTCTGCAGCAGTACTGATCCAGTCTTTTTACCGCCAGACTACAGGGCAGAATTTAACTCCGGCTGCAATGAGAAATCTTTTGGTCTCTACAGGAATTCCACAGGGAGGTACTGATGTGAATAAAAAAATCGGTCCGCTTCCGAATGTGAGAAATGCTATTTTACAGCTTGAAGGTAAATCTACAATTTCTGCTAAAGCGTTACCGGCACTTGAGGTGAAAGTTTACCCAAATCCGTCCAATAATTATATTGCTATTCAAAATACTGAAAATAAAAAAATGGATATTGAAGTTATCAATATGAATGGAAGATCTGTAATAAAAGCCGGTGTTTCTTCAGACGAAAAAATTAATATTTCGGACCTTCCGGTTGGTCAGTATATCATCAATATCAATGAAGGATCAAGAAGGGTTGTGGAGAAATTCACCAAGCTATAGAATAAACAAAAACTCCTTTCAGCAAATGAAAGGAGTTTTTATTTTAAGTTTTATAAATTTATTTTGCAGGAACGCTGCTGAAATTAAGAGCTACTTTAATATTCATATCTGAAGAAGTCTGATTTTTCAATTCATAAACTGTTCTTACAGTAAGCCCGGAGCTTTTTACAATATTGTCAAGGAATCCTGTATCATTCAGATCCAAACTCATACTTGATGAATTGGTAGAGATATTGGAGCGGGATGCTATTAACCTCTCCCCTGTTCCGCTTGATGAAACATAGATCTTAATAGTTTTAAACGCACTCAAATTGCCTCCTGAAGGAGATGCAACAGAAATTTTTGCATCAGAGATTCTTACGTCTTTAATCAGGGCATTATTATTACCTCCAAACCAGGTTTGTACATTGGTAGCCGTTGCTGTGGAAGAAACTTCTTTATCAGCCGGTACTCCGGTGGAAACTAAAACATTCGTTGTATAGGGAAATGTATTCTGAACCAGCGATTGTACGGTTCCGCAACTTACAAGTACAGCTGAAGCGGCCATTGCTGTTAGAACGATATTTTTCATAATTTATAAATTTAAATTTTCAGATTTTAATTTGCAGAAACTGTACCAAATTGATTTACTATTACTCAATACTTACTGTAAAGTGCCCTTTCGTATTTCCTGATGCCATATTGCTTTTCCCGATAATCAGCCATACTTCTCCATTTTCAGGAATCTTATAGGAAAGTTCTCTGCCAAAAGGCCCATCATAGTCTCCATTAGGAAGTTTTATCTGATTGAATCTGATATTAAAATCTGTCTCTTTAGTTGAAATCTTTGCTTTGATATCAGACTTCTCAAAATTGGTAAGCTTTAAAACCAGTTCCTGACCATCATTTTTGAATTCTTCTCCTATCGTAAAAGGAAGCTGGGAAGCATCTGCTGTTCTTACAATCTGCCCTTCCTTTTCATTTCTCATTACGCCTTTACGCAAAACTTCTTTAGTAGCAGAGGCATTGTTAATAATTGAATCTTTCTTTTTCAGTGCAACAGAATCTGTTTTATAGACAGAATCCGGCATTTCTGTTACAATAGCCGAATCCTTTTGAGATACATCTGTTACAGCAGGATCTTTTTTACATGAAATAATAATCAAAGGAATTAACAATAAGCTTTTTTTCATAATAATTAATTTTGAGGAAGTGAAAAAGATGGAAGCCGGAGGCTGGGAGATGGAAGTTCTTGTAGTTTTCCATATTTATAAAAGCCTTGTTTCATCAAAAGTTATCAATGCTAAACTTCCATTTTCAACATCATCCTGGTTAATCAGTCCTTTTTAAATGCTAAAATTGTTCCAACTCTTTTTAATAATCTATATTTTCAGACCGCACATGCTTTTCATTGTTATTTCTAATCAGTTTAAAAGTGAAATACATAAAATTGAGCATAATTCCCATTAAAAGGGTAACGCCCCAGGTTTTTGTATATTCCAGAGGATAGATGAACCGTACTACAATATCATTGAATAACCCAAAAGGATTGTTCAGAATATCCCAGCTATTCCATCTCAGGAATCTCCCCAGATACACTCCGAAACTGCTCATAAAAAGAAAGAGGACCACAATTCCATTAATAGTTCTTTCATTACTATAACCAGACAGAAGTTTTTCAATATCAATAAGACTTAAAAAGCCACAGATCAGCCCAGTCCATGCATAGGAAAGGATTACAATCAGATCATACCAGATAGGAATTGTATTTCTTACTTTTAAATGGAAAAGATCAGTCAGGATGTAAGGTGAATTGGGAAAAAATAAAATCCAGACAATCATAATCATGGCTATGGATAATTTACTTTTAATATGGAATGCCATAATAATACTGCTCAGCCATAAAGGAACCCAGGCCAGAAACAGATTCCAGTTCAAGAAAAAAAACACTTTTGTTTCAGTGATATAATATCTGAAAAGAGAAAGACTGATACAAAATAAGGTCATGAATACCAATAATATATTCATTTTAAATCTTGGAGATTCCATCAACTTTTTCATGGTGTTTCCTTATTATTATTTGATAGTTTGGTAATAGATAATCTTTGAAAGGAAAGTTTTTGACTTTTCTGCTTTAATTTTATTCTGAAGATCTCTTTTAAGCTTTTGATCGTTCTTTTCATCTGCATATTTCATCAAACTTTTCTCACTAAAATTAATTGAGCCAAAATGATAATTAACAGCAAAATCTTTACGTTTCATATTCTGTGAAGTAATAAAACCTCCCCAGTTGATATAGCTGCATATCAGAATTGTTCCATAAAAGTACCACACCATGCTATTGAACAGGAAGGCATTTCTTTTCTGTCTTTGAATTTTAATAAAAGTTAAACCAAGGCCCACGAGAGATAAAATAAGGAAAGCAAAAACACCCAATCTTTTGTATGTAAAGGCATAGCTGACAATATATTCATAGTTTTTGGCGGCTGCAGACAGGATAAGAACAGCATTCAAAACAATCCACACTTTAGCTAAAATTTTCAGCAACTTTGCTTTTGGATCAAAATTAAATCCTGATTTAAAGTAAAACATAATTACCAGAATTGCCATAATAATAGACATTATAACAGCATTGACACGCTCATGGGTTTCTTCCGAAAGCTGAACAGGTGTTTTTGAGACTTCATAAAACTGTTCATAATTGTAAGTAATTATGAAAAAGACCAGCAAAATATTCAGGCAAAAGAAAGATACTATTCCACTCATTCTTTCAGCATCCAGATCAAGGAATGAATAAGTTGCTTTAGGTTCCTGAGCATTTTTCTGGAAGTCGTTATCCAAATAGTAATGATTTTTGTAAATCAGTTTTTCAATGGCATAATTCCAAAAATTGAATGCGATAAAAAATCCTAAAATAGAGAGACAGAAAATCTGCCAGAGATTGAGATCCAATTCATACTCTGTGAAAAGAGCGGCAAAATGGTCGCTCCCAACTGCATAAATTCCAAAGAAAGCGGAGATAAGAATGAATGGAATGAGTACAAAAGCCATAATCTTCTGCCACATTCCCGGAACATTTCTCTGAGGCAGCCATTTATCAAACATAAAAATCCTGCAAATTGAGGTAAGAACATTTGTTATAAAAACAGGAATCAGAAAGAGTATCTTCATTTTCCTGTTCCTTGATTTATAGGCCAGCAAAAGAAGTGAAGTTGCTACTGCCAGAAATGATGGGAAATCTCCATACCATGCAAATGCAATCCCAGAGAGGATGCTTGTCACTGTAAGGATATAAAATGTTCTGGTTTTATTTCTTTCAGGAGTTTTGAAGAAATTCAGAATGGTGTAAATGATTCCAAGGATTCCAAGATTCAGCCCCATATCCTGATCATAAAAAAGGCCTACAAACAGAGCGGTTGTGAGAAATATATAGTGATGTGTTTTCATAAAGCATTAAGTTTAAAAGTTGAGTTAATAAAAATTGAAAATGACCAGAAGATAGAGTATAGCAATAGGAATATTGGCCAATAAAAGGAGAACTGAGTTTCCTGAGTCTTTTCTTTCGGAAATATCCGTCAAGAAAACGAGCAATTCACATACAAGCACTGTTACATTCACAAGTATTGCAAAGATGACATACATAAATCCATAAATCAGTAAAAGATCATTTCCGGTAATAAGAAATAATAAGAACAGAAATGTTCCCACACCCAATGAAATAAGAAAAGTATATTTCCCGGCAGTACTGAATTTTATATTTTCCATATTCGTAATTTTTAATGTAAAACAACCGGTTCTTTCTGCTGGATAAAGTCTTTCAGGTGTTCAAAGTTTTGCCATAATAATCCTTCAAAGTCCCACTCATAAAAAGCTCTCATATTCTGCCCTTTGCGGTATGCGTTAAGGTAGGTTTTCATATATTCCGGAAGGATGAGAGTACCTAATACGATTGCTGCCAAAAGATGGGCATTAAGTTTCCCGTTTCCCAGCAGAAGATATTGCATCGCAATTTCATCTTCGAAATTGGTTCCAAAATCGGTAATCAGGTGATGGACATCGTGGTTTTCCATTTTGGGAATCATTGAAAACCCGTGCTTATGGTAGAATTCCCCCAGTTTTCTTCCCAGCGAATCTTCCCTGAACTCCAACAGCTGTCTTTCATTGAACTGCCACTGTCTTTTTTTCTTTTTAAAGTATTTCCTGTAGAGCTTTTGAGTTTTATTGTACACAAAAAGCAGAAACTGAACGCGTATTTTTTTCATAGTGCTATGTATTTTAAAAAACAAGATCCCATCCTATGATGGCATAAAGAATAGCAAAGGGTATATTAATGATAAGATATCCTGCTGACTGAAAACAAGGTTTACGTTTCTTCTTATTGGTCAATCCATACAGCATGAGACCTGCTAAAAGAAGGAGGTTAAAAACTGCACCGTAAGTAACCAGCAAAAAACCTACGTCTGCAAAGTTGAAATCTTTAGTTAAAACATACCCAAAAAGGCAGATGTTTCCTGTAAGGAAAAACACTCCAAATACAGCTTTTCCTAAGTTTAAAATATTTCTTTCTGACATTGTTTGAATAGTTTAATTAAATAATTTGCTACCTATTACAGTATATAGAATTGCAATGGGAATATTGATTGAGAGTATACCAATAGCCTTTAAACAGTTTAAAAATTTCGGACGATATACTATACCGTAAATCAAAAAAGATAATACACACAACAGATTTGCCGGCACTCCGAAATAAATCAGCATATAGCCTGCCCCAGCAAATACTTCATCTCTGGTTATTACTCCTCCTAAAAGGAAGATTGTTCCCAGTATAAAAAATACTCCAAATATGGATTTTCCAAGGTTGATGATTTCATTGTTTTTCATTTAATTAATTTTTTTAAGCTTGAGTTAAAGTAAAGACAGTGATTTCCGGACGTACCATAAATCTTATTTGAAAAGAATGCCCGAGGGCACGATTGACATATAACATTCTTCCATCTTTCAGATCAATCTCTCCGGATATATATTGTTTATTTTTTACAGGAAGTATGGGTGTTATCACTCCCGGAATTCTGCATTGCCCTCCATGAGTGTGCCCACTCAGAATCCAGCCTTGATATCCGTTCCATATATCAAGATCACAAGCATCGGGGTTGTGACAAAGCACAATATTGGCCTTTGAGGGATCATATTCTTCCATCACTTTTGAAGGCCGAAAGTGAGTGGACCATAAATCTTCAAATCCAATAAAATTTAAACCATGACTTTCCTCCTGGCTATTCCTGAGCATTTTAATTCCTAAACTGCTGAGTGTATTGCATACTCTTTCCGAACATTCAGTATCATTCCAGTTTTCTCCGTAGTCATGGTTTCCTAAAATCCCAAAGGTTGCAGAAGCACCCAGAACACAGTTTTGCATTACTTTTTTTAAATCTTCTTGCTCCTGGGGAATTCCATGATTAACGAAATCTCCTGTGTAGACTACAAAATCCGGTTTATATTGTTTGGCTTTTTGAAAAGAATCAATTAAAAAATTCCAGTCGAACCTAGCTCCTACATGTAAATCGGAAATCTGCATCAGTATTTTCCCATCCAGAGCTTTAGGTAAGTTTTTCACAGGAAGTTTTCTTTGGACAAATTCAACCCAAAATGGTTCTACCTGCCAGGAATATAATCCTGGAAAAGCAGCTAAAACTGAAATTTGTAAAATCTTTTTTAAAAATGTTTTTCTATCCATTTTCATTTGTTTTAAAACAAAGAACTTTGAATTACAAAGTTAAAATTCAAAAAAATATAAGACTAGCGTCCCAATAGTTTTTCAAGAGCATCCAAATGATCTGTAAAAGCCTGTCTTCCACTTTGGGTAACGCGGTAAGAAGTTTTAGGCTTCTTCCCTACAAACTCTTTTTTCACCTCAATGTATCCTACTTTTTCAAGGGCATTGCTGTGGCTGGCAAGATTTCCGTCCGTAATTTCCAACAATCCCTTCATTTCAGAGAAATCAACCCAGTCGTTTACCATAAGAACGGACATAATACCCAGTCTTACACGACTTTCAAATTCTTTATTGAGTTGACTAATTTTGATCATAATAGGTAATAGGCTGCAGCTATCAGGTCGCTGCCTGTAAAGAATAGCACCTAAGGAACTGCAAATTTAAGTTTTTATTTATACTTTTTATGCATGATAAGTCCATAAACTATATGCAAAACGCCAAAGCCAACAGCCCAGAAAAACAATCCCCAGCCCAGAAAGAACAGAGAAAATAATCCGAGGATAACTTCACAGTATCCAAGATATTTAACGTCTGGCAAAGTGTATCTTTCGGCACTTATTAAACCTAACCCATAGAAGACTAAAGTGGTAGGGGCAACCCAAACTACCAAATGATGTTCAATAAGGGCAGCACAAAAGATTCCACCAGCGGCTAAAGGGACTGCAAAGGTAGTTAAAAGTCGCTTTGTAGTGGCATCCCAGATCTTTAATCCTTTCTTTTTACTTTTATTGGCCGTAAAGATATATCCGCTGGAAACAGCAATCACCAGAACGATTAATCCAGTAATAATTAACTCCTGAACCAATTCCGGCGTAAAGCTAAGCCTTCCTCCATTAATGTATTCCATTTTTTTACTTTCCATGGCAAAATAGGCATAACCGGCACCTAAAAGTGCTACTATACCTGCCACAACTCCTGAGAGGCCGCTCAAAGAAATAAATCTGGAAGACCGCTCCATCATGGAACGGATATGAGACAAATCTTCGTGATAATTTTTCTTATCCATAAAAAGAACTTTGAATTACAAAGTTATAATTTATTTTGAATTTGCAAAAATATTTTTATTAAATGTTATAAATCTATTACTATTTCTCTCTTAATAGTAGACTTTATCAATTCCAATAAACAAAAAAACCGCTGAAATAATCAACGGTTTGGTATTTTGTATGGAATAAAAGCTATTTTACTCTCAATCGCTCTTTAATAGCTTCAATATTCTTCTTTGCAGAATCTTCTAAGATAAGGCTGGCGCTCATATGAATTCTTGCCGGCATCAGTTCATTAAAATGATCGGTTCCTTCCCATGAAACTTTTTTAATTAATGCTAAAGCATCACTGCTTCTTGATGCTAAAGTCTGTAAGAACTTCTCCAGTTTTTCATCCATTTCCTGGATGCTATCGGAAACTGAATGATATACATTATGCTGTTCTGCCCATTCAGCAGATCTGAAATCGGCATCTATAGCCATTGCTGAAAATTGTGATTTTCCGATCTTTCTTTCTACGTAAGGGCCAATTACGAAAGGTCCGATTCCTAAATTGATCTCTGTAAGCGCTAATGCAGAGTCTTTTGTTGCAAAACAGTAATCAGCACCGCAAGCAATACCTACTCCACCACC
The DNA here is from genome assembly GCF_001684955.1 of Chryseobacterium contaminans. Lineage (GTDB taxonomy): Bacteria > Bacteroidota > Bacteroidia > Flavobacteriales > Weeksellaceae > Chryseobacterium > Chryseobacterium contaminans. Next base: position 54,667 of record NZ_MAYF01000057.1, read on the forward strand.
GGTTGTTTTTCCCTGAACTCTTACTACAACAATCTTTCCGCAGTTTCTCATCGCATTCAAAACTTTAGCAAAACCTCCAAAGAATTTTGTGGAGGCTTCAAGTTCTTCAATAGCCAGAAGTTCATCAAAGCTTGCTCCTGCACAGAAGGCTTTTTCTCCTTCGCTTTTTACTAAAATGGCCTTTACCTCATCTTTAGCTCCTTCATCTAAAATAGTCTGGGCCAGTTTTTCTAAAATAGCTCCTGGAAGGGAATTGCTTTTTGGGGTTCCGAAAGTAATTTCGGCAATATTATTTTTAATTTCTGATGCTACAAATTCGTTCATTTTAATTTTTATTGGATTCTTACAAAAATACTAAATACAAGGCTTTTGAAGAAACTTAATACAGACATTTTTTAGACTGAAATCAGGAAGGGAAAGGCTGAAAGTTACTATTGAACAATTAATTAATGATGGCACAGCATACAGTATAAGTTTTTACTATTAATGTGCACAATAAAACTCCTTGTACGTAGAAATACGGATTTTTCAATTTGGTATTTTCTACGCTAGTACTGCCTGTTTATTAGTTGTTCCTTTGACTAGGAAATAAAGACAATAACCGGCGGAATCTGAAAAGCCATCAACAGAGTAAGAAAATTAAAGGCTAAAAAATATTTATTATGGACGAATACATTGGAATCATTAAGTTATTTGCAGGAAATTTTGCACCTAGAGGATGGATGTTCTGTGACGGCAGGCTACTTAGTATCTCAAACTATTCAGCAGTATTTTCTATTTTAGGAACAACTTATGGTGGTGATGGAATAACAACATTTGCACTTCCTAATTTAAAAGGAAAAATGGCTTTGGGTGCGGGAAGCGTAAACACAAGTGAAAACTATCCGCTGGGCGTAGTTTCCGGAACTACACAAAATACATTACTGGCATCTAACCTTCCAAGTGTTGGAGCAGGGTTTCAGCTTAAAGTAGCGAATAAAAATGCCGATACATCTGCCCCTTCTGCCACTACATCTATCGCTATTACCGGAACACAGGTAGGAAGAGATTTCAATGTGGTTCCAAGTTTTGTTAATAACGTAAATCCTGATACCGCTATCAATAGCCAGAGTATCTCTTTTGTAGGACAAAACTTACCTCTGAATAATATGCCTCCTTATTTGGGGCTCAATTATATCATCTGTATTGAAGGGATTTATCCTCCAAGGGATTAAAAACATACAATAACCTAACATTTAAAAATAAAAATCATGAAAAGCACTACTATTTTTACAATTTGTAGTCTGCTCATTTCAATTTTTTCATTCGGGCAGACCAGTACAGAGCAATTTGAGACAGAATCAAATGGAAGTACAAGCTTCACTGATAATGGGGTTGTTTTCAACATCATCTCTCATGTAAGTGTTTTTGATATTCAAGGAAACTTTCCTGGAACAGGCTGGAACGGAACAGCCAATGACAACCGTTATATTGATAACTCTAATAATACTGAGTCTCCACCATCCTTCAGTATCAGAACAACTTCTAATTTATTTAAAGTAAACAGATTCTGGATGTTTCTTTCTTCGCTGAATCTTGACCTCAACGTACAAGGGTCTATTACTATAACCGGAAAACTGAGCGGAGTAACGAAATTTACCCAAACAAAAACAACCGGTTTTGCAACAAGTTTAGGGGCTACCAACGGATATACGTTGATCGATATGACTAACCTGAATGGTCAGAATTACTCTAATATTGTTATTGATGAGCTTCGTATTACTGCAAACGGAGGCTTCAGATATGTTGGATTTGATGCCTTCACATGGGTAAAAGACAGCAATATTGTCTTAGGTACTTCAGAAAACAAGATTTCAAAAAAAGAAGTAAGCATCTATCCTAATCCGACTAATGGCCCTCTTTCTATCGATTTAGAAAAAAACTCAGAGGTAAAAATTTACAGTACTGACGGAAGAATACTGAAAACAGTCCAGGCTCAAAAGGGTTCTAATGATATTAATATTTCAGAACTTCCGAAAGGAATTTACTTTATCAAAACAGCAACAGAGTCTGCTAAAGTTGTTAAAAACTAATATTTATAAGTTTCACATCCGATCTTGTTCCCATAAAGATTCTAATTCATGAAGACAAAATCCCTTGATTTTTATTAAGGGTTTTTGTTATTTATCTTTGAGGGCTACAATATATTTATCTATATACAACTGCTTCTCTTTTGATTTGTATTGCTGAATATACCGTGGATGTTCCAGAACAGTTATAGTATTGAAAAGTTGAGCTTCTTTATTAAGCTTTGAAATGAATTCTGCATTCTTTTTACCTAGGACAAAAACTTCTGAGGTATCCAGGTTCAGGCTGATATGCTTTTTCAATGACTCAATCATGAAATCCTTTACATCTTGGAAAAGTTCTTTATCATCATAATAATTGGCATTGAGCCAGCCATTTTTTGTTTTTCTCACGATGGCCAAAGGAAATGGTGAGTTGATGTAAATATCTTTATAAAACAAATCTGCGCCTCCATAGTCTTCAATCATATCATACATAAATACTGAGGAAACTTCGTGGGTATGGGCAGATTTCATTTTTATTCCGCAGACGCTTTCTAATCTTTTTGTATCGGTAAACGGTACACCTGTTACCCCTGCTCCATGGCGGCTGGGATTGATCCCTACCAGGAATTTTCTTTTGTTGGAATCGTTATAATATTTATGATAAAACCTTTGCATTACCTGCATCGTCTCCGGATTATCCAGATACGGATTCAAAACTTCAAAGCCATCTTGAAGGCTTCCTGAATAGGATAAGTTTTTGTTAAAATCAATAACCTGATCTGCAAAAGTTTTATTCATAGGTAAATTTATTTTAGAAAAACGAAACGATCCGGTTAACCTGGCATTTCATCATCTTCATCCTCCTCATCTTCATCATATTCTGACAATTCTAATTCAATATCTATAAAATGAATATACAATCCGCATAACCGGTCATTCTCATCATACGCAAAATAAACAGGATATACTCCGTCTCCTACTCCGCTTGCAAATATTGGAATATGATATTCTGTATTAGGAACTGTCCAATTGATCCAGTCTCCCAGATCTCTCTGATTTCTCGGATTCTCTTTATAACTTTTAGCAAATAGTTCTGCAAAGTAATCATCATAAATATTCTCCACATCCAGTTCTTCAATAAATTTTTCCACATGAGGAACCACTTCAGGGTCGGTAATGCATGCTAAACCAGCATCTACATTGAATCCAAAAAAAGCGTCTTCATTAGCATCGTCAATATTTTCAATACCTATTAATGCTTCCCTGTAAAGAACAGGTTTTTCTTTTGTAAACTCTACTTTTGCAGCGGCATATCGATCTCCCCAATCTTCCAGCTTTACTACCGCAATAGTTACCGGAAAATTTCCTTTGGGAACCTCAACAAAGAAAGGCTGCTCTTTCTGATTCAGATATACCAGAGGATCTCTTACGATGACTTTTCCTGATGGAAGGGAAACGTTACCAATTTCCATTGTTTCCATCTTCTGCTCCATAATTTCATCCGAGGTAAAATAGGTTTCAATATCTACAGGAGATACCAGTTTGTCTTTTACCTCTTCCCATTTTTGCATCCAACTTTCGTTCATTATTGTTTGTTTTATATGTCCATTTTAAGCTTGAAAATAACGAATAAATATAATGCTAACCAATATGAGTGAGGGTTTTAACAAAAGATTATTACAACAAAGCAGCAAATCTGATGAAATGCTGCTTTACGTATTTTAAATTGTAAAGGTTAATTAAACTAAGAACTTGCACATATCACACATGCAGCTGCAAGGTCAGGCCATCTTCCAGGAATACAACAGACGCCCGGAGGACAAGAATGAGCAGTACAATTCCATATTGGTCCTGCTCCTTTAAGAGATCTCAATTCATTTCTTGAAAGTTTTTTAATGTTTTTCATAGCAATTAGTTTTGATATTCTCTCCTACTCTATATGCTTTTCGGATTTCGCCTATTAAAGTTAATTATTTTTAATAAAACCTAGTACAATAAACTGATATTATTCAAGTTTCCCTGCACTCTATAAAAAAACAGCAAATTATTTCTAAGATGCTGTTTTTTTATGTGTTTTTATTTTGAATTAAATCAATCCAAACTGTTCAAAATGGTGAGTAAAATGCTTTTTATGCATCAGTTCCCACATTTCTTTATTTAGTTTTCCGAATACGAAATTCATATGTTCTGCCTGTGGGTTTTCTTTATAATACACTACAAATCGTTTCAGATTATCTATGAAAGACTGTTTTGCAGCATCCAGATTCTTATGGATCAATTCCGGAAGTGAACCATCCTGCGGTAAAAACGGAGCTGTAAAGTCCTTCGGCATTGCTCTGTGATTGTAAAGGGAATCCTGCCATTTTTCAAGATGTTCTTCAGGAGTGAAGCATTTGTCTGCTTCCGGTTCTCCTAAACTTACCAACACTCCTTGTTCTAAGTGCTCAATCATTTGCTGTGGAGACATTTTACCCCAAAGTGCAGGAGTGCTTTCCGTTAATCCACTTAAAATTTTCTGAACATTCTTCACACTAAGATCGATGAAAGGAGACTGTTTTGCTACCAAAGTTAAAATAGTAGCAACGCAAACCACCTCATCTCTTTGGTTTACTACTTCTACCAACCATTTTACCACTCCTGAAGGTATATTTCTTCCTTTTACCCCTCTGTTGATCTTTTCTTTCGCTGTTAAATAAACCGTAATGGTATCACCCGCATATACAGGCTTGAAGAAACTGCATTCTTCCAGTCCATAATTCGCGATAACAGGTCCTTTTTTACCCGAAACAAATAATCCTGCTGCTGCTGAAAGGATAAAGTATCCGTGAGCAACTGTTTTATCGAAAATAGTTCCTGTTAAGCTTGTAGCATCAGTATGGGCATAGAAATGATCCCATGAAACGTTTGAGAAGTTTACAATATCTGCTTCAGTAACAGTTCTTCCTGCTGTTTCTAAGGAATCTCCAACCTCAACTTCTTCAAAATATTTCTGGAAAGGATGCTTATCTGAGAATTTTTTCTCTGCTCCCTGCTGATAAATTTTAGTAATCGCTTTCAATACATCCGGAGAGCCCTGAATAGCTGTTTTCTGTAGGAAGAAATGAAGACCGCTCAAACCGCCCATTTCCTCACCGCCTCCTGCTCTACCAGGTCCTCCATGCATTAATGTTGGAAGTGGTGAACCATGGCCCGTACTTTCTTTAGCATTATCTCGGTTCAGAACAAAAATTCTTCCGTGCTGAGAAGCCATTTTCCATGAAGTTTCTGCAATAAAGTTTTCATCGTGAGAGACGATAGATCCCACCAAACTTCCTTTTCCTCTTTTTGCCAGTGCAGCAGCTTCTTCGGCATCTTTGTATGGCATTAATGTAGATACAGGACCGAACGCTTCTACATCGTGAGAAATATTCTTCTCGAAAGGCTTATCGTTCAGGAATAATTTAGGGCTCATAAATGCTCCGTTTTCATAGCTGGCATCTACAAGCTCATGTTTTCCGTCATACACAAGCTCTGTTTCTGATTTTAAGATATTTACTTTTCTTAAAACTTCTTCGTATTGCTGTCTTCCCACCAAAGATCCCATTCTGGTTTCTCTGCTTAATGGGTTTCCGATCTTTGTTTGATCTAACGCTTTAGATAAAGCATTCTGAACATCACCAATTAAATGTTCAGGAACAATAATTCTTCTGATCGCCGTACATTTCTGGCCCGCTTTTGTGGTCATTTCGTTACGAACTTCTTTGATGAATAAATCAAATTCCGGAGTTCCTGGTTTTGCTTCCAATCCAAGAATTGAACAGTTCAGGGAATCGGCTTCCATATTGAAACGAACGGCATTTCCAGCAACAGAAGGAAGTGATTTTAGTTTTCTTCCAGTAGTAGCCGAACCTGTAAACAGAACTGAATCTCCATCCTGAACATAATCCAGAATATTTCCTGGTTCTCCACAAACCAGCTGTACTGCACCTTCAGGTAAAACACCGCTTTCAATCATATCCTGGAATACTACATTCGTAAGGTAGGAACCAAAAGGTGATGGCTTCACGATAGATGGTACTCCTGCCAACAATGATGTGGATAACTTTTCCAGCATCCCCCAAACCGGGAAGTTGTAGGCATTGATCTGTACAGAAACGCCTTCGCTTGGTGTTAGAATGTGAGTTCCCAAATGAGTTCCGTTGGCAGAAATCTTCTGAGTATCTCCATCTACCCAAAACGGTGTGTTAGGAAGCATTCTCTTCGCTAATCCTGAATAGGTAAAGAAAGTTCCGAAACCTCCTTCAATATCTACCCATGAATCAACATGAGTTGCCCCTGTTTTGTATGATAACTCGTAATATTTTTTCTTTCTTTCTAACAGATAAAGCGCTACTTTTTTTAACATTTCTCCACGGTCGTAGAAAGTCATTGAAGATAGATTTTTATATCCTACCGTTCTACCGTAATCAAGAGCCTGTTCAAAGTTAAGACCTTCCGTATCGGAAACAGCTACCTGCTCTCCTGTTACAGCATTGTAAAGAGGGATTCCTGCTCCGGTTCCTTCTATCCATTGCCCGTAGATATAGTTTTTTAGTTTTTCCATATAATATTTAATTTAACAGTGTATCAATCTAACAGCTTACCAATAGATGCTTCGACTTCGCTCAGCATGACAGTAATTGCTACATTTTTACATTGGTATATTGTTACATTTATAATTATTTCGGTTCCTGATACGGAAACAGTTTCACCAGTCCTTCATATAAACTTCTGTGAAGAATGGTTGCATGATTATCTGTTTCCATCATTTTATATTCTACTGTCCAGTTTTTCTTTCCTGCTTTTTTCAAAACATCATAGAAAGCTTCTGCATCTTTTATCATCACAGGATGCTCTCCTTTTCCTACAGACACATAAACGAACTTTTTAGTATCCGCAGATTTTGAAAGCAATTGAGGGGCTTGTTTTAAAAGGCTTTCATCATCCCACCATAAACTTGGACTGATGATGAAATAATTGTTAAACATTTCTGGTTTCTTCAATAAAATCTCAGTTGCTAACAACCCTCCAAGAGATTGTCCAAACAGATACTTTTCTGTTGTTTTAAATTCACTTTCCACATAAGGTTTCAGTTCTTTTTCAAAAAAAGTGATAAACTTATCCGAATGTCCTGTTGTAGGATAATCTTTTTGAAGATCTTTTAAATCTGTATGAAATGTAAAGTCTCTCTTTCTGTCTATATTAGCAATTCCTACCACAATAGTTTCCGGCATGGAATACATCTGGTTAAAGAACTGCACCAGCCCTGTAACGTGGATAAAATCTTCATTCATACTTCCATCCAAAAGATAGATGACTGGGTAGGCTTTTGCTTTATCAAAATTTTGAGGAAGATAGATGTTTAATGTTCTTTCTTCATTCAATGCTTTGGACTTAATGGTCCTCACTTCTCCTATTGTAAGCGGTTTTGTAGTAACAGTCTGTGCTGATACTATAGAATTTACCGCAAACATCATACTGCATACAAGGGCAATTTTCTTAATCATATTTATTTTTTTGAAACCTAACAGGTTTTAAAAACCTGTTAGGTTTAGATTTTCACAATTATTCTAAATCCAAGTAATCATATTCAACATTTGAATGATGGTAACCCATAAAATCTTTTATTGTTTCAAAATAGTCTAGTATCGTTTTCCTATCCAATTTGCTTTCCTTTTCTAAACTTAAAAAAGATTGATAGGAAGAATATTTCCAATTTTCAATATTGTCGACAAAACCATGATGTACAGGATTGTTATGGATA
>NZ_MAYF01000058.1 GCF_001684955.1 Chryseobacterium contaminans
GCATAATTAATACTATTTGAACTGATGAATATTGTAAAAGGTTTTTGTTTGGCTGTTACGGCAGCTTTATTCTGGGGTGTCTCCGGAACGTTTGCCCAATTCCTCTTTCAACAACGGGGAATTAATATTGAGTGGATGATTACCATAAGATTGCTTGTATCAGGTTTTTCCCTTCTGATTTTTGCGAAATTTGGAGAAAAATCAGATCTTTTTGAGATCTGGAAAGATAAAAAAGATGCTGTGCAGCTTGTTATCTTCAGTATCACAGGCATGTTGGCTGTTCAGTATACTTATTTTGCTGCTATAAAATACTCTAATGCAGCTACTGCTACCGTTTTACAATACGCAGGACCTGTGATTATTGCGGTGTATCTGGCTTTTAAGAATAAGAGATTTCCTTTAATATTGGAGGTTATAGCTATTATTTTGGCGGTATTGGGAACAGTTTTATTGGTAACCCATGGAGATATTTCAAGTCTTTCTATATCTGGAATTGCTTTATTCTTCGGGTTGGCTTCGGCAGTTGCATTAGCTGTTTATACCTTACAACCGGTAAAGCTGATGTCAAAATATAAATCTTCTTTAGTAATCGGATGGGGAATGCTATGTGGAGGGATCGTATTTAGCTTTGTTAAAGCCCCATGGGATATTCAGGGAAATTGGAATCTGCAAGCTTTCGGATATACTGTATTTATCGTAATATTTGGGACATTGATTGCTTTTTATTCGTATTTATCGGCAGTGCAGATTATTGGCGGACAGAAAACAAGCCTTCTTGCTTCAATGGAGCCTCTTTCAGCAACAGTTTTAGCAGTGCTATGGCTTAATGTTTCTTATTCTGCGGTGGATTGGATTGGAAGTATTTTCATTATTTCAACTGTTTTTCTGCTGAGCATAAAACCAAGAAAAATAAAGCCCATAGAGGAGCGTTTAAAATAATATATAGTAAAAAAAAACAGTGGTTGCCACTGTTTTTTATTTTTTTACCAATATTTTCTCGGTAGCTTTTTTACTTAGAATTTCCTTTTTCCCATCAATTTCTATGGTCATTGATTTATCAAAACTTTCAATTTTAATAATCTTTACTTTAGTGTTCAGAAGAAGCTTTCTGTCATTTAAATAAGTTAAAAAGGCATCATCAGAAAGTGTAACGGAAGCAAAAACAACCATTTCCCCTTCTCCACAGCTGCTTAATTTCTGGAGATCCTGGGCAATAATATTGCCATCTTTATCAGGAATAGGTTCTCCGTGGGGATCGAATTTGGGATGATCCAGAATTTCGTCCATTTTATCAAAGAATATCTGGGAATGAACGTGTTCCAGCTGTTCTGCAATTTCATGAACATTTTCCCAGCCAAAATTCATTTTTTTGACGAGAAACATCTCGGTAAGCCTGTGTTTACGAACGACCAGAGCAGCTTCGCGTCTACCGTTTTCGGTAACGATCAGTGGCTTATAGGTTTCATAAATGACCCATTTTTTTTCCGCAAATTTCTTCATCATATTGTTAACGCTCGGCATTTTTACATTTAAAAATTTGCTGAGTTCGTTAATCGTCACCTTTCCTTCATTGTCAACTAAATGAAACAAAGCTTTCAGGTAATTTTCTTCTGTTAGGGTTGTTTTCAAAATGTTAGATGATTTTCAATACAAATCTAACAAAATAATATGGAAAGATTACTCTTGTTATTTTAACTTTTTTTAATTTTACTCTATGAAATTTTCATTCAAAAACGATTATTCTGAGGGATGTCACCCGAATATTTTACAGGCACTTTTACAACATAACCTTGACCAGCAAGCCGGCTATGGAGAAGATGAATATTCTTTGAAGGCAAAAGAGCTAATTAAAGCTAAAATCAATAAAAAAGATTCAGATATTTATTTTGTTTCCGGAGGAACGCAAGCGAACTTAATTGTGATTTCGTCTGTTTTAAGATCTTATCAATGTGCGGTTTCTGCTGCTACAGGGCATATCCTGAATAATGAAACAGGTGCTATTGAAGCAACAGGCCATAAAATCTTAAGCATTGAAACGGAAGATGGGAAACTAAGACCATCGGACATTATTCCGGTGCTGGAAAGCCACAGAAATGTGCCGCATCAGGTGATGCCTAAAATGGTTTATATATCCAATTCTACGGAGCTTGGAACCATTTACCAGAAAAAAGAACTGGAAGCGCTTTCTGAATTCTGCAAACAAAACCGCCTTTATCTGTTTATGGACGGCGCAAGGCTTGGTCATGGGCTAACTTCTGAAATCAGTGATCTTACGTTGGAAAATGTAGCGGAACTTACAGATATTTTCTATCTGGGGGGAACGAAAAACGGAGCATTGATAGGAGAGGCGATTGTTATTAATAATCCGGCTCTTCAGGAGGATTTAGCATTCAACATCAAACAGAAAGGAGCCTTACTCGCTAAAGGAAGGTTATTGGGAATCCAGTTTATGGAGCTCATGAAGAATGATCTGTATTTTGATTTAGCGAAACATGCCAATCAACAGGCAATGAAGATCAAAAATGCGTTACAGGAAAAAGGAATCAGTTTTCTTGCGGATACTTATACCAATCAGATTTTTCCAATTCTTGGCAATGAACTTATTGAGGTTTTATCTGAGAGTTTTGAGTTTTTTGTCTGGAAAAAAGTAGATGAAGAGTCTTCTGCGATTCGTTTGATTACTTCATGGAGTACAGGTGATGATGCTGTAAACCGTTTTATTGAAATTATTAGGGAAAAATTATAGGAAAGTAGGCTGGAATAGGGAAGTTTTTGAAGCCTGAAAATATATGCAAGCTCATTTTTATCAGATATAGATCTGAATCATACATACAAGTAATTAAATACCATGAAATCTATTTTTCCCGCAACTTATTCAACACTTTGTCCGATGGCATTATCAGAACTTATTGCTGAAAAATATGGACTAAAAAATGTTCAGTGTAAGCTTCTGGTAAGAGGGGTGGGAGATACTTATCGGGTAGAGTCGGAAGAGAATCATTTTATACTTCGCATCTACCGTTCTTCTCATCGAAGTTTAGATCATATTAAAGAAGAAGTAAGACTATTACAGGCATTGAAAGATGCTCATGTATCTGTTTCTTATCCAATTACTGATCTTTCCGGAGATATTATTTTAAAATTAGAAGCTATTGAAGGAGTAAGACATAGTGTTTTATTTTCCTTTGCTAAAGGTCGTATGATCAGATTAATGAATGATAATCAGTTTCGTGCCTTAGGAAATGAAATGGCCCGCTTTCATACTATTTCTTCACATTTTAAAGTAGAATACGAACGATGGAATTTTGATCTTCAAACCACTGTTTTTAAGCCTTTGGAAAAATTAAAGCCTGTCTTTAAAGAAAACCCCGAAGATTATGAATGGCTGCAAAATATTGCTGCTGAAATAGAGCGTAAGCTGATAAAATTTGATACTTCAACGTTTTCAAAAGGATATTGTCATTTTGATTTTCTGCCTAAGAATTTTCATTTTGATAATGATACTGTTACTTTATTCGATTTTGATTTTATGGGATACGGCTGGCTGGTGAACGATATTATGACTTTTTGGATCCATTTTGTATTGGATGTATCTGCGGGAAGAATTACTTATGAAGAATTTCAGAGAACTTATCATATTTTTCTGGATGGATATCGTGAATACCGTTCTGTGAGTTCTCAGGAGTTGGCTTCTATCCCTTATCTTTCGATTGGATTTTGGTTGTTTTATATGAACTTTCATACCACCCATGATCAGTTTCAGGTTTTTACCCAGCTTCCGCATGTGAAATCATATGTTGGTATTATGAGAAATATTGTAGAAAACTATTGGGAGAAGGAAGCTTAAATACCTGATTTTATTGGAATAAAAGAAATGATTTTTATTTGTCATTCAGTACGGAATGAAGCGGAGTGAATAGTTTCAATGATCTTATTAGATTAATAATGGTATAAGTCTCTCGAGGATTATGCTGATTTTGCAGATGCTGATATTTATACCTTTAGATTTAAGACTTCATAAAAAACAAAATGCTGTTCCCAGGTGTTGAGAACAGCATTTTTATTTGATTTCAATAGAGTTTGTTTATTTTACGGCTTTGCTCACTACTTTACAGTTAGCTGCGCTTAGCTTTTGTCCGTCTTTATAGCTGATTTTCTTTTCGTCTGCATATTTTGACTGTCCGTCTTCTTCTTTATGATCTCCGATACCTTCTGTTAAAGCATTGTCTTTCTGTAAGAAGTAAATATCTCTTTTGCTCTTTTTACCTTCAGAAGAGAATTCATAGGTTAGTTTTAGTGTATCTCCAGATTTGAAACCTGTAACATCTCCTTTTGAGCTGTCTTTTTCACTGTTTTTATAAGATAATTTTCCGGTAATAGTTCCCAGATTATCATCAATAGAGGCGAAGACACTGTCTTTTCCCACTACACCTATATAGCAGAATGATTTTGGTCCTAATGTATCCACTACAGGTTCTTCTACAGCAATAGTATCAGTATTCGTTTTAGGAGCAGAAGCTTCAGTTTTTTTATTGCAATTGATTAAAAAAGCTGAAACAGCACCTAATAAAATTAGTTTTTTCATATCCTTAGTATTATAATCCAATTTTTACGTTGCTAAAATAATAATAGTATTTGTATATTAAAAATAGGATATTAACTTAAAAAGGTTTTATATGAGAAATTAATTTTAAAATATTTTGTTTTAATAAAAATAATTAAAGATCTGTGTCAATCTGAGACATTCGTGATTAGAATTAAAAGTCACAAAAGTTTTTAAACGTTTTAGTTATTTGAAGTTTATTAGAACCATGCATAAGAAGTACACATAAGCTTTGAAAAATCAAAGATTTTTCATTCTACTCTAACTCTTTCAAACCCTAGAACCCTCAAACTTTTAAACTTCCTCTAAATCCTCTCGCTGCATAATAAGAATCAGCACCGTTATGATAGTAGAAAACTGTATTGTAGCGTCTATCGCAGAAAACAGCTCCTCCCAATTCCCTGATCGAAGGTGGTGTCTTTACCCAACTGGAAGTTTTCTGATCGAATTTTCCAAGCTCCTGCAAGTGGCGGTATTGTTCTTCCGTTAAAATTTCAATACCCATTTCTGCAGCTTTATCAATGGCGTTGCTTTCTGGTTTGTTGGCTTTTCTTGATTCCCAGGCAGGGTAGTCGTAGCAAAGACTTCTGCGTTTTGGACTTTCAGGAGAGCAGTCGAAGAAGATATATTCATCTGTTTTTTGATTGTAATCTACCACATCGGGCTCACCTTCCGTTTCTTCCATTTCGTTTAAAGACCATAGTTTTTCCGGATTGGATTCCAATTTGGTCTGAATTTTCTCCCATTTCAGGCCTTTGTGGCGGTTCATGTTTTTTTCAAAACGGGATTGCAGTGCTTTTAATAGAGCTTCGCTTTGTTCGGGTGTTAATTGTTTCTTTTTCATGTCAAATTTTTAAGTGATTGATTTTAGACTAAAATTACTAAGATTGAATGGAAATTTTTCTGTTGGCAGGTCTGAAATACCATGAAATAATAACCAGAACAAGTAATAAGACAGCAGGAAAGGTTCTTCCGGCGGTATCTCCAACAATAAGATGTGAAATAACGGCTCCGGACATGACGAAGAAAAATCCTGCATAAGCCCACTCTTTCAATAGTAATTGTTTTGGAATGAGAATGGCAATAACGCCAAGTAGTTTCCAGACTCCAATGATAGTCATTAGATAAGCCGGATAGCCAAGATTGGTGAAATTGGCAAGCTCATCTTTGTTTTTCATAAGCTGAACGATAGCGGTAGAGACCATACCTAAAGCCATCCAAAGGGTAAAGATCCAATAGATGATCTTTGTTCTTTTTTCTGATCGGTTTGAGGTTTCCATATAGATTAAGTTTTGTGATTAGTCGTTAAGGCCTTTTCCTTCCAGGATTTGAGGGATGCATTTTTCAATTCTTGCTTCCCTGGTTTTGGATTGTTTGGCGGAAGAAAAGTGGAGCAGGTAGGCTCTTTGCCTTCCTGGAGTAAGAGATTCAAAGGCTTCTTTTAATACACTATCATGGTCCAGTTTATTTTGAAATTCTTCCACCATTTCGAAGTCTTTGGTTTTCTTCATTTCAACTTTTGCTCCGGATTCTTCTATTTCTACGGCTTCAAACATATAGGCCCGAAGTTCTCTTTCAAGATCATTGATCTGTTGAAGATCTGTAAAACGGATTTGTCTTGCGGCCTGCACATTTTCAGACTGCTGAATTAAAATCTGGTCCGGATCTTTCATCAAAGCCCCTTTAAAGAAGAGAAGTGCACAATATTCTTTAAATCCGTGAATCAAGAAAATATTTTTCCCTTCATAGGTATAACACGGGCAGCCCCATTTTAAATCTTCTACCAATTCGGTACTTAGGGCAATGGTTCTTAATTTTTCAAATTCTTCTTTCCATTGGGTGGCTTTTTCGAAGAAAAAATCAACTTTTGAATTCATGTGTTTGTTTTGAGGGTTTTAGGGTTGGAGAGTATTAGCGTTATAGAGTGGGAGCTTTGAATTTATAAGTTTGAGGGGAAGAGAATGATTGAGTTGCGGGTATTTAAACTTCTAATTTTCAGTATCTGAAATCTGAAATCTGACATCTGAAATCTATTCAAACATTTCCTGTAAACGATTATGCGCCCTATTAATTCCCTGCGCAAAAGGCATTTTCAGGTGCTGATCTCTGAAGTCTACAGATTTATAAATGGTTTGGATGGTGATTTTGCTGGTGGTATCCGTTAGTTTTTCAAATTCTAAAAACTCAATCTGAACCGGAAAAGGCGTATTTTCCATCTGAAAAGTTCTTATAATCTTCTCATTCTGAACAATATCATGAATGGTTCCATTGGCACTGAACATCACTTCTCCCTGAGGATTGGAAGTTTCGAAGCGGTAACTTCCGTGAGGTCTGTTTTCAAACTTTGTTACTTTGGTTCCCATCCATTGTTCAAAAAGTTCAGCTTCTGTATAGGCTTTGAAGAGCAATTCTACAGGAAGATCAAATTCTCTGATGATGAAGATCTCCTGTTTTCCGTCTTCTGCGTGGATTTTGGTTTTAAGTTCCATATTTTGAGGGTTTTGAGTTTAGTGGTACGTGTTGCGTGATCCGTGTTTTTAAGTTTCGAGATACGAGGGTGAAAGTATTAATTTCTGATGGGTTTTACTTAGCTTTTACTTGGAGAACCTTCTCTAATCTTAAACTATAAACCCGAAACCCGTACCTCGCATCTCGTCTCACACATTTTTATTCTGGTACGCTTTCATCACACTTTCCAGCTTATTGAATTTCTCATCCCACATTTTGCGGAATGGCTCTATAAAATCGGCTATTTCTTTCATTTTATTGGGATTAAGGTGGTAAATAATTTCACGGCCGTTCTGTTCAGATCGCAACAGTTCACATTCTGTAAGGATCTGAAGGTGTTTGGAAACGGTAGGTCTTGCGGTATCGAAATTGGAAGCAATGGCTCCTGCAGTCATGGATTGCGCAGCTACCAACATCAATATAGATCTTCTGGTAGGGTCTGCAATTGCCTGAAAAACATCTCTTCTTAAATTCATTGTGTAGTTATTTGACTACAAATATATATGTAGTTATTTAGCTACGCAAGTTTTTTTGAAAAAATATACAATAAAGTGAAGTATTCTAATAAGAATTTATTCGTTCCTTAGTCTTAGTTTTTCGAGTATTTCATTAATATGATTAGGATATTTATCTTCAAAATATTCAAAGATGAGTGGATTTCCTGCAAAAAAATGACTACAAAACTTAATCCAAGTGTTTACACTAACTATACCGTTCATCTTGAAAAGTTTCTGTGATAAAGTTTTTATATGACCTTGGTTCTTATTGTTGTAATTGAAATCCGAATCACGTCGTGAATAATATTCGTTTTCATTATAAAAATGAATAGCCCCATCAAAGTGCCTGAAATATCCATTTTGCAAATCATATTCTGCATGAATATATCTTACAGGAAAATATTCAACATTATTTTTTATTATTTTAATTTCCTCTGTTTTAAATTCTTCCGCTTGAAAACTTTTAATATTATTTTTTGTAGTCCATTTAATATCTAAGGAATATGCATTTCTAAAGAAAGATGAAATATATGTATATTCAACATCCATTGGTGGACGCAGTTTCACTATTCCATCAGGAATTAAATCAATTTTATTATTGAATTGAGCACCATACCATGTATCAAGCTCTAAGCAAGGAGAGCCATTAACATCAATCCTTACTCTATCCATATCAATAGATATATAATGATCTACATTAGAGTCATTAGATTCCCAAAAGTATTCAATAAATCTTGGTGCATAGTTATTTATTTCATGAAACTCTCTCCTAAAATAGGAGTTAGCCATTAAAACAAAATTTTCATGAAACAAGTAACCATTGAAAAATGTTTTTTTTACGAATGTTTTATTAAGTTCATCAAAATTTATTAATCCGTCTTTGTCTATAACTAGATCTTCAACCAAAAGATTAACAATATTAGGGAAAGATACAATAATACCAGAGGTTTGATAAAAATTAAAGTTATCATCGGTTAACTTAATTCCTTTATCTTTCATGATTTTCTTGAAATATTGAATTTGAGGTTTATACTTCTCAAGTTCTTCTTTTTCTATTTCTCGAAGAGCTTTCAGATATTCTTCTTTAAAATTATCCATCTCTTTTATTATTTATCTATTTTGAAATATTCTTCAGCTTGTACAATCATCTTTAAGGAAAGCCACCAAAGATAAATACCGTAATAGTTTATTTCTAATGGAGAAATTAACCCATGAGATATTTTGTTCCTAAAATTTACACTATTACCATCTATTAAAAAGCTGTTTAATTCTAATAATAAATTTTTTTCACAAATACCATCAAGCATTTTCCCATTTTCTTTTGTACTTAATATGCCTCCTAGAGTATTGTCATTCTGAATATCTTCTGAAAGTAATATCGTATTTCTATTGTTAGATTCTATGATAGATTTTAAACTATTTTCAATTTGAGGAATAAGGAGATGTGATGCAAGTATAAAATTATTCTGAAATCCATTGTAA
>NZ_MAYF01000059.1 GCF_001684955.1 Chryseobacterium contaminans
TAAAGTTTTGAGGTTCGCATAATATTTTTATCTTTAGAGAGAACGAAAAGTAAGATTTTATGTCAAAAAAAGTAAAGGATTTCGGAATCGAAAAAACACTCAAAAACCTTGGTATTAAAGAAGAAAATAAAGGGACTTCAGTGGGCGGTAAATATTTCGCTTCAGGAAAGACGATTGAAAGCGTATCTCCTGCAGACGGGAAATTAATTGCAAAAGTAAAGACTTCCGGAGAAAGTGATTATGACAAAGTAATTGAAACGGCTCAAAAGGCATTTCAGGAATTCAGGCTGATCCCGGCTCCTAAGAGAGGAGAGATCGTAAGACAGCTTGGTTTAAAGTTAAGAGAATATAAAGAAGATCTTGGAAAACTGGTTTCCTATGAAATGGGTAAATCTTTGCAGGAAGGACTTGGAGAAGTACAGGAAATGATTGATATCTGTGATTTCGCGGTAGGACTTTCAAGACAGCTGCAGGGATATACCATGCATTCGGAAAGACCTGGTCACAGAATGTACGAACAATACCATCCGCTTGGGGTAGTGGGAATCATCACAGCATTCAACTTCCCGGTAGCCGTATGGTCTTGGAATACAGCGCTAGCATGGATCTGTGGTAACGTTACTATCTGGAAGCCATCAGAAAAAACTCCGCTTTGTGCTATTGCATGTCAGAATATTATGAATGAAGTTCTGAAAGAAAATAACCTTCCGGAAGGAATTTCAAGTGTGTTGGTAGCAGATCATGAAATAGGACAGAAGCTGGTAGATGATAAGAGAGTAGCTTTAGTATCTTTCACTGGTTCTACAAGAGTAGGAAGAATGGTTTCCTCTAAAGTAGCAGAAAGATTCGGAAAATCTATCCTTGAATTAGGAGGTAACAATGCCATTATCATTACTAAAGAAGCAGACCTTAATATGTCTATCATCGGAGCTGTCTTCGGAGCAGTAGGAACTGCAGGACAAAGATGTACTTCTACTAGAAGACTGATTATCCACGAAGATGTATATGATGAAGTAAAAACAAGACTGGTAAAAGCTTACGGACAATTGAAGATTGGAAATCCATTGGATGAAACCAACCATGTAGGACCGCTTATTGACGTTGATGCTGTAAACCAATATCAGGAATCTATCAAGAAATGTAAAAAAGAAGGTGGAAAATTTATTGTTGAAGGCGGTGTTTTATCTGGAAAAGATTACGAATCCGGATGCTATGTGAAGCCTTGTGTTGCTGAAGTAAAGAACTCTTATGAGATTGTTCAGCACGAAACTTTTGCACCAATTTTATACTTAATCAAATACAAAACATTAGAAGAAGCTATCGCCATTCAGAATGATGTTCCGCAGGGACTTTCTTCTGCAATTATGACTCAAAACCTTAGAGAAGCAGAATTATTCCTTTCTCATGCAGGTTCAGATTGCGGTATTGCGAACGTAAATATTGGTACTTCTGGTGCAGAAATCGGAGGAGCTTTCGGAGGTGAAAAAGAAACCGGAGGTGGTAGAGAATCCGGATCTGATGCCTGGAAGTATTATATGAGAAGACAAACTAATACTATAAATTATACCACTCAACTTCCTTTAGCACAGGGAATTAAATTTGATTTATAAAAGCTTTACTTAAAGCAATTAAAAACTATAAAAAACTTAATAACCTGAATGATTAAATGCTCAGCCTTTTGATCTTTTAATCATTCACTTATTAAATCACACAACAATTTATTATGGAACACACATTAGATATACAAGCAAATAAAGTTAAGGAAACAGTTGGAAAACATGTGTTGGCAGACGGTTTCGATTTTGTGATGGACATTGAAAAATCTCACGGATCATGGCTTTACGATAAACTTACAGACAGAGAATACCTGGATATGTTCTCTATGTTTGCATCAGCTTCCATCGGGTACAACCACCCGTATCTTGTAGAAAGATCAGAATGGTTGGGAAGAATGGCTGTTAATAAACCAACACTGGCAGACGTTTATTCAGAAGAATATGCTCACTTCTTAGAAGTATTTGAAAGAGTAGTTATTCCTGAAGAATTACAATATGCTTTCTTTATCGAAGGCGGAACTTTAGGCGTTGAAAATGCTTTGAAGGCTTGCTTCGACTGGAAAACACGTAAAAACTTTGCAAAAGGCTTAGACACTGAAGCAGGAATCTGTATTCACTTCAAACAGGCTTTCCATGGAAGAAGCGGTTATACTTTAAGTTTAACAAATACTTCTGATCCTAGGAAATACCAATACTTCCCAATGTTTAAGTGGCCAAGAATCCTAAATCCGAAATTATCTTTCCCAATTACAGAGGAGAATTTAGCAGAAACAATAAAGAATGAACAGCTTGCTTTAGTTCAGATTGAGGAAGCAATCCTGATGAACCCTGATAAAGTGGCTTGTATCATCATTGAGCCTATCCAGGCAGAAGGTGGTGACAACCACTTCAGAGATGAATTCTTATTAGGCTTAAGAAAAATCTGTGATGACAATGAAATCTTACTTATTTTTGACGAAGTTCAGACAGGTATTGCCATTACAGGTAAAATGTGGGCATTCCAGCACTTTACAGCTAAGCCGGATATCATTTCTTTCGGTAAAAAAGCCCAGGTTTGTGGAGTATTAGCCAACAAAGAGAAATTTGACGAAATTCCGAACAACGTGTTCAGAGAAAGCTCAAGAATCAACTCTACTTTTGGTGGAAACTTTATTGATATGCTTCGTTTCCAACTGGTAATGGAAGTGATCGAAAAAGAAAACCTTGTAGAAAATGCAAGAGTAGTTGGGGATTTCTTATTAGAAAGCTTAAAAGCATTAGCTGAGAAATATCCTTCAAAAATTTCCAATGCAAGAGGAAGAGGATTAATGTGTGCTATTGATCTTCCATCCGGAGCAGACAGAAATAAGATGATGACTGAACTTTTCAATGACGGATTGATCATTCTTCCTTGTGGTGATCAGTCTTTACGTTTCAGACCACATCTGAATGTTACCAAAGAAGAAATTCAATTGGCATTAGATAAAATTGAAAATAATATTAATAAAATTTAAAAACAAAGATTTGTAATTTTCAAAAAAACATTGTACATTTAGATACTCAAACAATTAGAATATGGAAAGAAGTACGAGAGTGTCAGTTTACGAAAGTGATAACCCTTCAGAAATTCAGTTGGTTAAGTCTAAATTGGATGACGCACAAATTACAAACTCTGTTGAAAACAACTATCTTACATTTACCACAACGCCCACAGCAACATCGCTAAAGGTTATGGTGGATCTGCAGGATGAAAAGAAAGCATTTGAAATTATTGATGCTTATCTTCAACAAAATGAAAATTAATAAAACAATTTCATAATTTTAAATTTTACTACTTCGAACCGAAAATTAATTCTTAATTAGTTTTCGGTTTTTTAATTAAATCAATCTTTAAATTATTAAAAAACTAAATGTTTAAAAGATGACTTGAACTGTTATTTTATATTAGAACCAGAAGTTTGTATTGGTCAGATTTAAATTTGATGCAAAGTTTTAGTAACTCTATATTATATTTTAAAGGAAGCGAAGAAGGAATCAATTTCATTGATTCTCATTAAGCGAACGGGTAGCCATTCGCTTATTCAACAACGAAGTCGAAACCTTTGCTCCCTCAAAGTTTTAAGCCTTATAAATCAATCTTTGCGTTAATAAAAACCGAGCTTTAATTCAGAGGTTCAAAAGGGAAATAGTTCTAATTTTTAATCTTTAAACTTTAGATTTTTTAATCAAAATCAACAACATGAATCCAGAAATCAAACTAAGAAAATCGGAAATTGAAGACAGAGACATTATTTGGGGAATCATCCAGCAATCCATTGAAAGAAGAAGACAGGACGGAAGCACACAGTGGCAGAACGGTTATCCCAATCTTGGAACAGTAGAAAGTGATATTGCTAAAGGTTTTGGATATGTGCTTACTGTAGACGGAGAAATTGCAGTATATGCGGCTTTAATTCTTAACGATGAACCGGCATACAGCAAAATTGAAGGGGCGTGGCTTAGTGACGGAGAATTTGTTGTGGTACACAGGGTTGCTGTAGATGAAAAATTTGCAGGGCAGGGAATGGTAAAAAAACTGTTCGATCATATTGAAGATTTTACAAGATCTCATGGAATCCAGAGTGTTAAAGTAGATACCAATCATGATAATATTGCCATGCTGAAGATCCTTGAAGGCAAAGGATATTCCTATTGCGGAGAGGTCCTTTTAAGAGATGGGCTGAGAAAGGCTTTTGAGAAGATTATAATTTAGGCCAAAAGTTAAATCCAATTTCATTGAATTTTTAAAACGCCCAGTATTTATAATCTCTATCAGCTTTGTTCGTTTGGTTCTGAACTAATTTTTACATTTGTTCAAATTTTTATATTATGCACCAAAGTATAGAAATTGATGAAAAAATTTTTCAGGATGCCGTAAAATTCTATGGCACCATTTTCAACCTACCCCCATTAGCTTCAAAAATCTATTCCTACCTTCTTTTCGATTATGAGAAAGTAGGAATTACTTTTGACGAGTTTGTTGAAGTGCTCTCCGCGAGCAAAAGTTCTGTTTCTACCAGTATTTCATTATTGCTGAATGCGCAGCTCATCGTAGATCATAACAAGATGGATGAGCGGAAACGGTATTTTTTCATCAATGATGAATACAAGAAAATCCGATTTGAGAAAATTGTCCAGAAAATGCGGGACGAATTAAAATTATTAGATGATTTAAACAACTTTAAAAAAAATAAAGACGATGGATACAATGAAAGAATAGAAGTTTACAAAGCACTCTTAAATAAAAACATAGAAAATATTCAGGAATCTCTTAATAAACTATAAAATGAATAATAAGCTAGTTATACTTTCAATGGCAGCGCTTTCTCTCACAGCCTGCAAAAAAGAAGCTCCGAAACAGGATGGTGCCAAGCCGTACCCTGTTGTTTCTGTGGAGTCAAAAAATATAGTAGGTTATCAGACGTTTCCGGCTACCATTCAGGGTAGGGTAAACAATGATGTACGTGCTAAAATACAGGGATATATTACCCAGCTATTGGTAGATGAAGGACAATATGTTACCAAAGGACAGCCTTTGTTCCGTCTGGAAACCAATATCCTTACCGAAAACGCAGCCGCTTCCAAAGCAGGAATCGGAGCTGCTGAATCTAATATTGCTGCAGCACAGGCATCTGTAAATGCAGCACAGGTTGAAGTGAACAAACTGAAGCCTCTGGTTCAGAAAAATATTATCAGTAACGTACAGTTACAAACTGCTCAGGCTCAATTGGCACAGGCACAGGCACAGTTAGCCCAGGCTCATGCTGCAAAAAGACAGGCTGAAGCTAATTATAAAGGAGTAGAAGCCAACATCGAATACTCCATCATTCGTGCCCCTATTTCAGGAGTAGTAGGAAAGCTTCCTTTAAAAGTGGGAAGTTTGGTAGGTCCATCTGATCAAACTCCTTTGACAACGATTTCTGATACTTCACAGATCTTTGCCTATTTTGCTATGAACGAAAAGGAATATTTTGATTTTCTTGAAAAAGTTCCGGGAGCTTCTGTACCTGAAAAAATCAAAAATCTGCCGATGGTGGAGCTGCAGCTTGCAAACGGCAGTCTTTATCCTGAAAAAGGGAGAATTGAGGCTATTACAGGACAAATTGATCCTACAACAGGAACTATTCAGTTCAGGGTTGGATTCACCAATGCTCAACGATTATTAAGCAACGGAAATAGTGGAACCATCAGATTCCCACAACGATATGACAACGTGCTGGTAGTTCCGGAAAGTGCTACTTATGAACAGCAAGGTATTGTTTATGCTTACAAAGTAGATAAAGATACAGCTAAGAATGTTGTGATTGATGTTATTGACAGAATCGACAACATGGCACTTATCAAATCCGGATTAAACAAAGGTGAAACTGTGATTGCAGCCGGAATCGGAGGGCTGAAGCCAGGTACTGCAGTAAAGCCGAAACCAATCAAAATGGATAGTCTTGTTCAATCTATAAAACCGAAATTCTAATGATAAAAAACTTTATTAACAGACCGGTTTTATCCACTGTAATCTCAATTTTAATTGTGATTCTCGGTGTTTTAGGACTGATCGCATTACCGGTTACACAGTATCCGGACATTGCCCCGCCCACGGTGAGTGTTACCACAAACTATACGGGAGCCAATGCCGAAACTGTAATGAAAAGTGTAGTTGTTCCTTTGGAAGAGCAGATTAACGGGGTGGAAGGAATGGATTACATTACTTCTTCTGCGGGAAATGACGGTTCTGCCAACATCCAGATCTTCTTTAAACAAGGGGTTGATCCGGATATTGCAGCGGTAAACGTACAGAACCGTGTGGCCAGAGCTACACCATTGCTGCCTGCCGAAGTAACCCGTTCAGGGGTAGTAACGCAGAAGCAGCAGACGAGTGCCCTGATGTATATGTCATTCTATTCTGAAAATAAAGACCTGGATGATGTATATCTTCAAAACTTCCTAAACATCAACGTTATACCTAACCTTAAAAGGATTAATGGTGTAGGGGATGCCAATGTTTTCGGCGGTAAAAACTACTCCATGAGAATCTGGCTGGATCCTGCTAAGATGGCAGCCTATGGCGTAACACCTACTGATGTTACATCTGCCATCAACGAGCAGAGTAGAGAGGCTGCTGCAGGTTCAATCGGACAAAACAGTGGAAGTTCTTTTGAGTATATCATTAAATATGTAGGTAAATTCAATGATAAGAGCCAGTATGACAATATCATCATCAAAGCCCTTAAAGATGGACAAAACCTTATGTTGAAAGACGTTGCCAAAGTAGAATTGGCAGGCCAGTCTTACTCAGGAATAGGGGAAAACGGAAACAATCCTTCCATCAGTATGGGGATTTTCCAGACACCGGGTTCCAATGCACAGGAGATTATTAAAAATATCAAGGAATATCTTAAATCAGCGGAAAGTACTTTCCCACAGGGGGTAAAGTATACGTATAACTTTGATACCAATGAATTCCTTGAGGCTTCTATTGAAAAGGTTGTACATACCTTAATTGAAGCGTTTATCCTGGTATTTATTGTAGTATATATTTTCCTTCAGGATTTCAGATCTACATTAATTCCGGCGATTGCGGTTCCAGTATCTATTGTGGGAGCATTCTTCTTCCTGAATTTATTCGGATATTCATTGAACTTACTTACTCTGTTTGCACTAGTACTGGCCATTGGTATTGTGGTGGATGATGCGATTGTAGTAGTGGAAGCCGTCCATGCCAAGATGGAACATGGTATTTCCGATGCTAAAAAGGCAACGGTAGAAGCCATGGATGAAATTACAGGAGCAATTATCTCTATTACCCTGGTAATGGCATCGGTATTTATTCCGGTAACGTTTATCAAAGGGCCAACAGGGGTATTTTACCAGCAGTTTGGTATTACGCTGATTGTAGCGATTGTGATTTCTGCAATTAACGCATTAACGTTAAGCCCGGTTTTATGTTCATTATTCTTAAAGCCACATGCAGAGCACCACAAAGAGTATCAGAATATGAATTTCCTTCAAAAGTTTTTCTATAAGTTCAATATTGCTTTTAAAACAACAACAGACCGTTATGGAAGAGGATTTGTATTCTTATTGAGACATAAATGGGTAACTTTAGTAATCTTTGCCATTACAGGAGGTATTTTATATTGGGCAAGCGGAACCATGAAAAAAGGTTTTGTACCCACAGAAGACAGAGGGATTATCTTTACCGATGTTCAGCTTCCTCCGGGAGCTTCTATGGAAAGAACCTATAACGTATTGAAAACGCTTCAGGCTAATGCAATGAAGGTTCCGGGAGTACAAAATGTTACCATTTCAACAGGTAGAGGTTTCTTATCCGGAAATGGTAGTAACAACGGTCTTGCCTTCATCAAATTGAAACCATTTGAAGAAAGAAAAGCAGGTGGACAAACTTCTGAAGATATCACCAAGAGGCTATTTGGAATTTCAGGAGCTGTTCCGGATGCTAAAGTAGTATTCTTCCAGCCACCGAGTGTACCGGGTTTTGGTAGTAGTGCTGGTTTTGAAATGGTATTATTGGATAAATCAGGAGGCGAGTATGCAGATTTAGATACTAAAACGAATGAATTCATCGGTAAACTGATGCAGAGACCTGAGATAGAATTTGCTCAGACTTCCTTCAATACAAAATATCCACAATACCAAATGGACATCAATGTTCCGTTAGCTAAACAGCTTGGAGTTTCGGTAAGTGATATCCTTTCAACAATGCAGGGGTATATTGGAGGTATTTATACCGCAGACTTTACGAAATATGGAAAACAGTTCAGGGTAATGGTTCAGGCTCTTCCTGATAACAGAAAAAGTATTGATAACCTGAATGAATTATATGTAAGAACAGGATCAGGAATTATGTCTCCTATCTCTCAGTTTGTAACATTGAAAAAAGCATATGGACCACAATCTGTAAGCCGTTACAACCTGTTTACATCAGTTAAGATTACAGGAGCTAACTCTGCAGGGTTCAGTTCCGGGGATGCAATTGCTGCAGTACAGCAGGTAGCACATGAAGCATTAAATCAAAATTATGCAGTTGAATTTACGGGGTTATCAAGAGAAGAATTAAATTCAGGTTCTCAAACCCTTCTGATTTTCGCGTTAAGTTTGATTTTCGTTTACTTTATCCTTTCTGCACAGTATGAAAGTTATATCCTTCCGCTGATTGTAGTTATTTCCCTTCCTTTAGGGGTTATGGGTGCTTACTTCGGACAGAAGATTATGGGCTTGGAAAACAACATTTATTTCCAGATTGCCCTGATCATGTTGGTGGGACTATTGGCAAAGAATGCTATTTTGATTGTTGAGTTTGCGGTTCAGAGAAGGCATCACGGTGAAACTATCGTTCGATCGGAAGAGCGGCGGGGAGGGAAGGAGTGTAGA
>NZ_MAYF01000060.1 GCF_001684955.1 Chryseobacterium contaminans
GATTGGTTTTGATGGCCTGTAAAGGCTGCTCTTTCACATTGATACTTGAAACTACATCCCAATGGGTTCCGTTCAGTTTATAAGTTCCTATTCCATAATATTTAGCAGGATCTGCTAAGCTTGCACCTTGGGAGAATGTTCCCCATACCTGGTGCTGCTCACTGATTTTATACAGTAATCCGGCATTGGCTAATGTGACGTTATAAGAGCTTTCTCCTCCCGGAATAGCTGAAGCAGAGGTTCCATATCCCATAGCAATCTGTGTCTGCTGTACAGAGCCTACAAAATCATCCATTTTTACGTTGATGTGCTGGTAACGTACTCCTGCATTAAGCTGTAATTTAGGAATGATATTATATTTTGCCTGAACATATCCTGCATAGCTTTGTGAGTGATTGGTAGGATATCTTCCAAGTCTGTATTGAGTTTCATTGATTAACCCACCACTGGACATTGTTTTAGTAATATCATATACTGATTGCGTTCCTTCAAACTTTTCAAAATCTATATCAGCTCCATAGGTAACATTTAATCCTTTCCATGATTTTGACAATAATGCTTTTATTCCGGAATAATAAGTATCCTGCTGTGAGGAAGACATGTAAGCCATACTCCCTTTTTCCAGCTTTACATTTCCTGGGAAGGGATAAAATCCTAATTTCTCTCCTCTTGTTGCTAGCTGGATGTACAGATCCTGACCACCAAGAATTCCGTTTCCATTATAGGCTACTGTTGCCATATAACGTTCCGTTCCTATATTTTTATCAGAAGAAAAACCATCTCTCATTTCCAGCAAGTTCCCATCTTTCTTTGTAAAAGCACTAAGATTTTCACCTAAATATAAACTTCTGTCTCCATTAAATTTGGAGTTATAATATTGAACAGACGCTGTTATTTTATGCTTATTGTTAAACTGATATCCTCCGGTCGCCAAAATGTCAATAGATTGATTGTACTGAAGGTCTGTTTGGGTAATATCTGTAAAAAGCTGCTTCTGGTCTGCTCCGTATACTCCACCATTTTGCTGATAAGCTACTCCAAGTCTCCCGAAGAACTTCTCTCCTTTAGCTGAAATAGCTTGAGCGGCACGGAAATCATGGTCATCTTTTCCCATAAACCCTGTACGCACTCCCAATTCAGTTTCTCCGCTAATTCCTTTTTTGGATGGTGTTTTTGTAATGATATTAATGATACCACCGGTTGCATTTCCACCGTAGATAGAGCTTGCTCCTGAAAGCACTTCTATTCTTTCAATATTAAATGGATCAATGGCATCTAATTGACGGCTGATGGCTCGGATACTGTTGAGAGAAACCCCATCAATCATTACCAAGGCAGAACGTCCTCTCATATTCTGTCCGTAATTGGTTCTTCCTTGTGGTCCGATATCCATACTTGGAATTAAAATGGATAACATTTCCTTAATCGGAACTCCGCTTTTGGCCTGTTCCTGGATTTTTTCCTTCTGAACAACCCAAACGGTACCTGGAATTTCAGAAATTTTGGTAGGTTTTCTTGATGCAACAATCACTACATCTTCTATTCCTTTAGAGGTTACCGAGTCTTTAACAGTTTGGGAAAACATCAATCCCGATGCTAACAGACCTATGAATGCATAATGCTTTTTCATTCCTTCAAATCAAAGTTTTATAATCTCGCAAAGATAATTTTTATTTAGAAATAATAAAAATAAGAAGGAGTGAAATTTTTCAGGTATTGGATTAAAAGATGGAAGCAGGAAGATGGAGGCTGGAAGTTATCGATGCCATGAGTACAGATAAAAGTGATTATAGCTTCTTTTCGGCAATTCTCTTACGTTGAAGCGTTGAAGCAATAGCTGTTAACCGTCTATCATAACCTCCCTCTTCCAGCCTCAATTCCCTCCTTATAAGATTAAAATCAACATGCAATCATACATCTATAAAAAGCGAGATATAATCGTTAACCGTCTATCGTAACCTCCCTCTTCCAGCCTCAAGCTTCCCTCCTAAAAATCATAAGATCCCAGCCCAACGAAGGACCAGGATCTTACTGTGAAAAACAAGGTATCTTTATATCGCAGGCCCTGCTGCGTCTTTTATTTCTTCTAATAATTTTTTACGTTCACGAAGTCTTCTTCTGGCAATAACAGATTTACCCCCAAGAACTCTGATGAATCTGAAATATTGGAATCTTTTGGCTCCGAAGTGGTGTGTAATCACATAAAGCAACACTCCAAAACCAATCAGAATAATAAATCCGAATATCTTTTTAGTGGCTATCAGGATCGCGTTAAGCTGAATGGCTTTCATATTGGCCATGACATTCTGCGGAGTTACCGTCATTCCATCCATATAAACGGCAAGATCTCCAATTGCAGTCACCTGGAAACGGTATTGTAACCATGAATATAGGGTTGAAAAAATCCCTACGGCTAAAAATGTTCTCCAAACCAATACCAATCCGATGGCTGCCAGCATTTCATCCATTTCAAGCTTATCCAGCGTATAGAACCATACGGAAATAAACAACGAGCACATTCCATACCCTTTTAAAAACATAGGTAAGTACCAGTTATCATAATTAAACTCCAGTACCATAGAAAAATACATGATAATCGCATATCCTATCATCCCTGCAAACCCTGAAAAAATATACATTTTCAATGGTTTCTCCTTTTTAAACCAGAATATTGCAATTATCCCGGCTACAATGATTCCCGGAATCATCATCATGCTCAGTTTGGCATTGGTTAAAGGGTCATATCCTAAAACTCCTACCGCAAAAGTATTCTGAATGGAAGCCGTTCCTAAGAACATTCCCAGCCAGAACAGCATAAATAAGCCGTTCTGTACATTACTTTTGGTGAAAATCTTAAATGAAAGATAAGGCCTCTTTAAGGTTAACTGACGAATGGAAAGCAATGCAAAGCTCACAAAAGCAGCAATACTCGCATTAATAATATTATCTGAATTCAACCAGTCCTGCTGTCTTCCGAATGCATACACATACGCAGAAAACATGAATGTTGAAATGAAAAGCAGGATACTCAGCCAGTCAATATAATGCAAAGGAACTTTCAGTGCAAAGTATTTATCATGCATAAAAATCCAGTGGATCAATGCCAATATAAAGCATAGAACTGCTGTAAAAATGTAAAACTGCTGCCAGTTATAAAGAAGTGCAAATTCTGCTGAATAATATACAGCTACCTGGTTCATCACCAGTACAAATGTATAGAACACTCCATAAAACATTCCTCTGTTTCCTATCATTACCATTAATGGTAAAAAGAGTTCTATGGTGACCATCATCTTCATAAATCCAATCAGTAAAGCGGAAAATACAAAGATCATCGGTTGTAAAGTTGTACCATTGATATAGCTCAGCAATCCCAAAAGAACCAATAGCAGCACCATTTTGTCTCTTACCTTGAACCTCATCTTAATTCTGAGGACAACAGGCATACAGGCTCCCATTCCTATTGTGGTCGCATAATTCGCCCACATAAAATATTCTGTCATAGCTCCGGTACCACTCACCAGATAACTGATGTTCCCGGTATACACCCCGCCAATCGGCATTACTACGGCAAGCAGCAAGACAATCAGCAGAAGCTGTACGGGTTTTGGTACCCAGTTGCTATATAATCCTTTGTTGTACATATTGTAGATAATAGATTTCAGATATCAGATGGCAGACTTTCCGGACATTCAGCCTTAGCTTTTCACACTGCATAAGGTCTGAAATCTGATATCTTCCATCTTTTAGTCTTTATTAATATTCACGTTCATATTCATCCCTGCGCTCAGCTTCTCAAGATCTTCTTTTTTATTGGAAGCCGTAAACTCGATTCTTACAGGAATTCTCTGTTGTACTTTAATGAAGTTACCGGTAGAGTTATCCGTCGGTACGTTTGAATATCTTGATCCAGTAGCTGCAGAAACAGCGGTTACTACACCTTCAAATTGTTTTCCGCCTAAAGCATCTGCCGTCATCATCATCTTCTCTCCTACTTTAATATTAGGCATCTGGCTTTCAAGGAAGTTAGCAGTTACCCATTTCTGACCGTTTAATACGATGGTTGCCACTTGCTGCCCCGGTTGAATTAATTGCCCTTCAGAGATTGTTCTCCTTCCCATTACTCCATCATAAGGAGCGGTAATAACAGTATAAGAAAGGTTGATTCTGGCCATATCCAGCGCAGATTTTGTTCTTTTGATCTCTGCATCGTTGATTCCCAATCTGCTTTTCACTTCTGTAGTGGAAAGGTTTGCCGATTGTTTCTGGTTAACCAAAGTCTCATAAGCCGCCTTTTGAGCATCATATTCGGTTTTTACCTGATCATACTGTTGTCTTGTTACCGCTTCCGCAGCTAAAAGGTTTTTATATCTGTTCAGGTTTTGTTCAGCATTCCAAAGTCTTGCTTTTGCTCCGGCAATATTAGATTCCATTACATTGATATTGTTGGAAACGGTATTTACAGAAGAACTTGTCGCCGTTTTCTGGGCCATAGCATTTTGGTAAGCTGCTTCAGCCTGTCCTAATTGAGTAAGGATTTCACGTTCATCTAAAATAACCAGGGTATCTCCTTTTTTAACTCTTTGGTGCTCAATAAATTTTATTTCTTTGATATAAGCAGAAACCCTTGTATTGATTGGGTTAATGAATTCTTCAACCTGAGCCGCTTCCGTATAGGTTTTGTTTCCGATGTGGAAATATTCACGGATCAGCCAGAATAGTCCGAATCCGATCACCAGAAAAACGATGATATTGGAAATAATCGCTCTGATTTTATTTTTCTTGTTCTGCTTTTTTTTGCTGTCTGCCGCTGGTCTTGCGGGAGTTGGTGCAGTATTTTGAGTAGTTTGTTCCTTGTTTTCCATTGTGTTGATTTCAGTTTAAAAAATTAAAGTGTTCCCGTAGCTTTCAAAAGGTTATAATATTGATACAAAACATTGATCTCTGCATTAGCATAATCCAGCTCCGATTGCAGCTTCTGGTTCTGTGCATCAATCATTTCCGCCTGAACGGCTAATTGATTCAGGTATTTGGCTTCAGTAATTTTGTAGTTTTCCTCTGCCAGCCTTTTGGAATCATTTAAAATATCTGCCTGCTGAATCGCTTCCTGGTATTTGGTATACGCCGCATTTACGCCCATGTCTACATTCTGCTGTACCAAAGTCATCGCATCGTTCGCCTGGTTTTTCTGCAGTTCCCCTAATTTTACCTTTTCCTTTGTTTTATACAAGGTATCGATATTGTAACTAAGAGAAACACCTGTCTGCCAACCTCCTGAATACATATCCAAGACAGGGTTTCTCGTAGTAATTGGTCTTTGTAAAGTATATCCGCCGAATCCTGCCACTGTAGGTAAGTTATCGGTTTTTATAATTTCAATATTCTTATCCGCTACTGCAATATTTTTTTGTGCTGACTTCAACACCGGATTGCTGTCGTGGGCGAGGTTCATATAATAATCCATTCCGATTCCGGATTCTTTATTCTCCAAACTTTCGGTAGGAACAATTTCTGTGTCAGAAGGTAAACCTAAAGCAATATTTAAATTGTAATTAAGAATTTTTCTATTGTTTGAAAGCGTCAGAATTCCCTGATCCAGGTTTTTAAGGGCTAATTCACCACGAATCACTTCGTTTCTGGTTACCATTCCCTGCTGATAGAACTTCTGGATATTTTTAAGACGTTCCTGAGCCAGCTTTTTGTTGTTCTGAAAAACTTCTTCCTGGTTGATGATTTTATAGATATCCAGATAATTGGAAATTACCAAAAATTTCACATCCTGCTTATTTTTCTCCAGGTCCAGTTCAGAAAGCTGTTCACGAAGCCCTGCCATTTCAATGGATTTATTCACCAATCCTCCTTTGAAGATCAGTTGAGTGGCCTGCACCGCATACGAACTTCCGTAATGAGGCATAGGAATTTTTGTAGAATTTGAAAAGTCTTTATCGATGGCTACTGCATCTCCCAAATAGAATTGGCTGGTAGAAGCCGTAATGGTTGGAAGTTTCTGAAGCTTGGCCACATTGATATTCTGTTTGGCGATATCAATATTCTGAGCGGAAACCTTCAACTGCTGATGATTCTGAACTGCCAGTTCAGCAATCTCACCTGCGGTCAGCTGTTTAACCTGTTGTGAAAAAAACAGCGCAGGAAAAGCTGCTATCAGAACTGATAGTGCTGTTTTTATTTTCTTTGTCATTTTACCTTGTTTTACAGATGCAAAGTTAGGTGAACAACAAAATCAATCAAATGTTTGATTTTTGGAAAAAGATGTTCAAATGTAAGATTTTAATTTTCGAACTGATGTCTGTACTGTCTGGGACTTACTTCCATATGCTTTTTAAAAAAGTGTGAAAATGCGTACTGATCGCTAAAACCAAGGATAGATGAGATCTCTGAGACAGGTTTATTGGACGAATTCAGAAGGACTTTTGCTTCATTCATCACAATTAAAGCGATGATCTGGCTGGCAGACTTCCCGGTCACTTCTTTTACTACTGAAGAAAGATGTCTGGTTGTAATGGATTGTCTTTCGGCATAGAACTCCACCGTTCTTTCTGTAAGATGATATTCGGACAGATCTGTAAGGAAAACGAAAACAATTTCCTCCTGTCTGGACATCTGGTTCATAGAACTGGTATCTTCCTTAGAAATGATCCCTGCCATCTGATAACAGAAAACAGAAAAAAGATGTTCCACCATTTCTTTTTTATAGAGCATATCTGTTTCAGAATCTAAAATGTATTTTAGAAAATTGACGCTTTTCCATACTACTTCCATTTCACTTTCCGGAAATGGTACACCTCTGTTCATCTGCTGTCTGAAGTATCGGTACGTAATCAACCTATTGAATTTCAAAGAAAGCGCGGAAATAAATTCTCTTTTATAGGACACCATTCTGGACTGAAAATCATCAGTCACTGATATCACCTCATAAATCGTTTGTGGGTCTGTCACCATAAACATATTGGCAGAAACTTCCAGATCGCTGAAATGCTGGCGAAGTTTTATGGTTCCTGATTTAATGAAAATAAAAGACGGATTTTCGGGACGGAAAGGCTTATCAACAGCTATTCTCTCGAAAATATTTTTCTGTGTAAAAATCTCAACTCCGAATTTTTCTAAGGCAGACATAAGACAAATGTAAGCAAACTTATCACTGATTACAAAATTTTATTATTTTAGCATCAATCCAATTCCTGTCAGTATGAGAAAGGTTGATTTATTATTTGCAGAATATAGTAAAAGCCATAGAAATGCGACCAATAAGTTCATTCATTGGCTTTGTGTACCCTTGATTTTTTGTTCCATCCTGGGATTTATTTCCCTGATTCCTTCATCCCATTTCTGCATTTCTTATTTTGGATGCATCAGTATTGTAAGTTTGGTGGCTGTTGCTCTGATGAGTTTATATTATTTAAGATTGTCTTTCTTAATCGGAATCACCATGATTTTGATTATGCTTCTGGCAGAACATTGTATTTATCTCACCAATATCAGCCTTGGCAAACAATCCTGGATACTTTATCTCAGTATTTTTGTGGTTACATGGATCTTTCAGTTTATCGGACATAAGATTGAAGGTAAAAAGCCTTCTTTTCTAAAAGATATTCAGTTTCTGCTGATCGGTCCGATATGGCTTTTAAGCTTTATTCTTAAAAAGACCGGGATCAGATATTAATACCTTTCGCTTATTCTTTTAAACAATTTCAAGGTACTTGCTTTTCTAAGCATGGTTTTTGATTGTATTCATGAAAATTAACTTTCATGAGAACTTTACTTTTACCTTTACTTTTTTTCGCCTTTATCAATTGCAGTAAGTCTGGAGATAATAAGCATTCTGTTAATGCTGATCTTGTCGAAATGATTAATGAAGAACCTTCTCCTCCTAGTTCTATCTCTGAAAAGCTTCTTCCTGATGGTAAATCCAGCACTTCTACAGAAATTAAAACAGATACTATATCCCGGAAAATCATTAAAAATGGGAATATAAGAATTCAGGTTGGCGAAATAAAAAAAGCGCAGGCCCTAGTCAATGAAATTTTAAAAAAGAACAATGCTTATATTCAAAAAGAAGAATTTCGAAATACAGATGTAGATGAAAATCTTGATTTAACGATCAGGGTTCCTCACAAAAGTTTTGATACACTTATCAATTCATTTTCTGACGGTCTGGGTTCTGTGTTATCCAAAAATGTTTCATCAGATGATGTTACAGAGGAATATACTGATGTATCTATAAAATTAGCTAACAAAAAAATCTATCTTGAAAAGTATAGGGATATGCTTAAAAGTGCGGCTAACACAAAAGATATGTTGGAAATCCAGGAAAAAATCCGTGGCTTGGAAGATGAGATTGATGTTGCCGAAGGAAGACTTCGTTTTATTGACGACCGCGTCAATTACAGTACTTTAAACCTAAGCTTATATAAAGAAAAAGTAAGAAGTTCTGCCACTTCAAAAATTGGATTCGGAAGTCGCTTTGCAGATTCCATAACAGAAGGATGGAACAGTTTTGTTGCTTTTCTCTTGGGTATTATTTCTTTTTGGCCGTTCTTCTTACTGCTTCCTCTTATTATCATTTTATGGAGAAAATGGAAAAAGAAAAAACAATAAATTTCTTTACATAATTAAGAAGCCGAATTTCAATAGAGATTCGGTTTTTATTTTAACGCGCATATTTTGTTGGAAGATCCGGGTAAACATCTTTTAATAGAATTGTTTTACCGGCCTTGGATATTTCTGCTTTAGGAAAAGCATTTTTGAACAATTTAAAAGTAATAATAACAGGTTCGTTATCCTTTATCTGACTAAGATCTTTAAAAGCCTCTAAAATTTCCTGACTGTCGAAAGAATAGCTACTTCCATACCTCTGCGTATTTCCCCAATCAACAGAAAACCTGCCTGGAAGATTTCTCAATTTTACATTCTCAAACGTTTCA
>NZ_MAYF01000061.1 GCF_001684955.1 Chryseobacterium contaminans
CCTTTGGTTTATGTTGATTTAATTTTATGTGGCCCAAGTATGAGCAAACAAACAATGTGAAACCTTCAACTTATACATTATGGGCAATCACATTTATTCCATTACCAGCATCTTCTGCCATTGCATTCGCCAATGCTTTTCTTGAATCTTCTGAAAAATAAGTTGCAGCAAATGGAAAGAAAAAACCAATAAATCCGGCTCCTTTTACTCCTAGTTTTCCTATATTTTTAATATTCTGAACTTTCAGTCCCGGCAATTCTTTTGCCAGATTAGGAAGATATTTTGGACGTACTACCCCTGCTCCGTCTTTTGCTGTCTTTATAAGAGAATCTGAATATTTCCCGTTACGAATATTTTCTACAATTGCTTTTCCTTCTGGTGTTTTCCAGACTTCCCGTGAATTTATTCCCTCTAATACAGATAGATCCTTAGATAAGGCTGTTCCTTGTTTTATTTCTATAAGATTTTCCTGCCAATTCTGAACATACCACTTACCGTTGAAGAAAAACGGAGTTTTACCATCTTTACTGGCCAAGTTTCCTTTTTCATCAAGTTCTAAAATATCAGGACTGGCAAGGTCTCCCGGAGTAGCATTTAAAGGGTCTTTAAAATAACCCGGTATTTTACCATTTTCATCAACCTTATCATTCATATCCTGATAATGAGAGTTATCCTGTAAGGAAGTATTTCTTATTCCTTCTCTTTCCCAATAGGTTCCTTCATTCATTAAATACATCGTACCCCCCATCCATAAAGCAACTTTTCCTAGCCCTATTGCTCCAGCAGCCATCACGGCTTCTCCCGCAAAAATGGCAAACCCTGCACCACCAAATAAAGAGGCAGCTGCGTTAAAGCCAATTTCTTTGCTATTATTACTTTCAATTTGTGCTGCATATTTCTTAGCAACAGAATAACTAAAAATAGGGGTAAGTATTCCTCCTGCATCACATGAAAGCATAGAATTTTGAGTAATCGCATTTTTTTTATCAAATTTCACCGTCAAATGTTCTATTTTCCAACTGCCATTTTCCAGTGAACCTGTACACAAATGATTTATTTGGGTAGAATGATAAACCCCTGCAGCAACACTCAACGCTGCTATTCCTACCCCTGCTGCTATTACCCATCCTACAGGATTGGATAGTAAGGCTAATCCTACTAATATTCCTGCTCCAAAACATAAAAAGCTCCACATTGCATTTTTAGGGCTTTTGCAAGGAAACTCCTTATCTCTGATGTTTCGGTCTTCGATAGTAAGTAAAGGTCTTTTCTTATCTTGTCCATAAAAAACAGTAGGTTCCTTTCTTGTATCAATAAATTGTCTGGGTTCTGCATCTGTTTGAAATGTACAGATAGCATAGACATCTTTAGGTATATATGAAGCACTCATATTATTTGTATATTTTTATTTGATAGAATACCAATATTTATTATTAAATTTATTTCTTTCCACGATCTCAAAGTTCAGCTCATGTTGTAAAGTTTTAATTAGGGTAATTAAAATATCCATATCAATTCCTTCAATGCTGTCGAGGAATATTTTTTTATCATTCACAAGCTTTATTTCTAATCTTAAGGCTGATTTTTTTTGAGTTGCCACTGAATCATAATTGTAAGTATGAAAACCAACAACATCGGATTTCGTGTATTTTTCTTCTTTATTATTTTTTTTAATGTATAGATAATCTTTATCAATTCCCAGAGTAACATTAACAGATAGCAACTTCATAACAAAATAAATTGTTATAAAACACAATAATCCAAAAATCATCATGAATGACAGTTTAAAATTTGTTCCAATAAAAAAATAATATATTGCCGTCCAGAATAAAATACAGGGAATGGCCAATGAATAAGCATATTTTGGATTAAAAGCTATTACATTTTTTAAATAAAACTCTTTTTTCATTTAATGAATTTAATATTTTAAAGTTTACTGTGTCTGTAGGCGTCTTGATAATCTTTTTTCTTTAATTTTTATGATTATTAATAATCAATTTGTTTTAAGTCAAACTGAGTGATATTCTGATAATTATTTTTAACCTCTTCTTTTATCAATACAGATGCATTTACAATAGAACCTTTCTGTTTATCAAACATTCTTCGAACCCGATAATCGTAATTGTATTCGCTAAAGCTATACTCTATAATAGGTTTGTAAAATTGATTATACTGATCTTCTAAAATAGAATTATCAATTTTTTCCCTTAAAAGTTTACCTACGGTTCTATATTCCACAAAATAATCATCTTCTTTGATAATAGAATGTTGCAATTCTAGCTCCACTGGTATGTTAACAAATATCTGAGAGGTAAATTTCAAAATAGGATTTTTTATTCTCTTTTTATGAGCATTATAATCATTGAACAATACATGATAAAGAAGTGATTTATCATACGTTTTCCTTAGGTTTGATTCATTTTCAAACTCTATTGCACCTCCTTTAATAATATCTTCAGCAGCTTTAGAATTTATTTTTTCAACCTGTCTGTAAAACTCAGAAGCAGCCAACTTAGGTTTAAAGAGTTCCCATTTTTCTTTAATCTGAGAAAAATTAACAATTTTTTTTATGGTATTATCATCGTTTAAATCGAAAGTAGCATTTTCTTTATCAAATTCAAGTTCCTTTACTGCTTCAAGAGCTAGAGCAAGATTTTCAGGGTTTATTTTATACAAATATTCTTTAAGTTTTACTCTAGCCTTCGTATTTAATGAATTTTGCTCAACAGTATATTCCTTTTTTGTATTACAGTGAAATGTTACTCTGTCTTCTAATTTCGTAGTGTTAAATTGTTCACATCTATATCTTGACTTCTGAGTGAATTCCGATTCTGCAGACTCTTCTACTGCTTTCCTTTTTTCTTCCTCATTTTTTTCTTCCAAAAACAGATACTGTAAATGAGCAGGAAATTTGTTACCTATAATAAAATTAGTTACTCCACAATGCTGATTATGAAAATTGATTATTTCTTTAACAGTTTGTTTATTATTTTCTGCAATAGATTCTAAGGTGTCTCCTTTTTGTATTTTATAGTGTATAAGCTCCATTTTCTAATTTATATCTACTGAACTTCCTGTGATGGCAGTATTTCCGTTAAAAACAGCTTTTGCTGTACCTGTTCCTTTTATCTCAACCTCATCACTCGTAACTGTAATTTTTGTTTTTGTAATTTCAATTTTACTACTTCCTACTTTAAGAGTTATTTTATCTATTCCTGTCAAATCAATTACGCCTTTATTATCCATTGTAAATACACTATTTGTATCTCCTACAGTTACTTTATGAGTATTTCCAACATCTGCAATATGATCACATCCAACTTCCAGCTTCTTATTGTTACCAATTTTATCCGTTTTATTATTACCAACGGTTTTGGTACTGTCATTATTGGCATTATGAACTACATTTCCAGCTCCATCAAAGAACATATTGGCTCCACCCTGATCCTTAAGATTCATTGATCCGGCTCCGTTGTCATATTTCAATTCGGCACCGCTTCTTCCACTAAAGCTCATCACATTATTCCCCACACCACCGCCGGCACCAATTCCACCATGGAACATTCCTCCCATTACAAACGGACGGTCAGGATGCTGGTGTACAAAATTGATGATAACCTGGTCTCCTACTTCAGGAATAGACATAAAGCCACGGTTTTTGCTTACTTTATCGCTGCTTCCGGCATCCGGAGACATGACACGGATAAATTCTGTGATATCCGGACCATTCTGCCAGTCAAACTGCACCTGAACTCTTCCCTGGTTTTGAGGATCTGTATTGGAAACTACTTTTGCAAACTGAGCCTCTGCTTTTGGTATTTCAAATTCCGGACGTGGAATAAAGCCAGTATCTGCGGCAATAGCTTCAAATTTACCATCATAATATCCTCTTGCATCTACCTCATGAGTAACTGCGATAATCATCAGCTTGGTGAAATAAGAGGTCTCATTGCTTTCTGATTTACGCATTTCAATATCAGCAGTACATCCCGGATATAAGAAAGGTACGGTAGTAGTTCCGGATGTGATAAATACTTCTGAAGCTTTACTTCCGGCCGTTCCTTTTTGAGAAGCGTCAATATCCATGAAAGAAGAAGCTTTTATTGGAGCTACTCTTAAAGATGGAGTGGTAAACGTTTTTTCTGATATTTCGTAAGCACGTCTTGCAATATCTGAAGTATGGCTGATCTTTGAACTTCCACCCGTCATTTTTTCATTCTTGCTGCTATTATAACCATAAAAAGAAGGGCTTACATGCTGGGCTTTCATTTTGATGGCAATATCGCTTACACTGCTGCCGTAGGTAAGTTTCACAGGCTTTTCCTGAGGTGGAAGCTTTCCAAAATGCAGAACTTCTCCGTCATAGTAAAACTGCTCACCATAAGCTTCTGCCATTCTTGCCAGATAATTATAGTGCGTTTCTTCGTATTGTGAGCTGTAGGAAACATTTCCATGCTGGGCATCCACTCTGAAATCAAATTTATTCTGACCAAGTCCTTCACTGATGACGTGATACGCAATACTGTTCAAACTGATCGGCTGGCTTCCTCCAAAACTCTGAATGTGAGGAGCTGCATCCAACAATATGGTAGGACTATATCCTTTAAGAACAATATTTCCAAGGTTTCCTTTTTCCTGGCTGAACCCTACTTCCGTAATTACTCCCACGAAGTTACGCTCTGCACCCTGCAGAATATCCTTATATTTGAAAACAACAGTAATTCTTTTCCCAAGGAAATTCTGGGCTTCCTGAAGATTATGATTTTCTGCGTTTCCCAGTGTGTCATGAGCAAGCGTAAGGTTAAATTCATGATGTTTGGAGGCACTCTGCACCAATTTAAAATGTTTAAAATGCCTGATAATCTGCCCTTCAATAACCACATCCAGTTTTACCACACGGTTGATTCCGGCAATAATACTTTGAGGAATGGCTTCAGCATTATGTATTTTTGAGGTAGGCTGTTTGGCCCACACTTTATTTTCAACAATAGATGGATTGTTCGGAACAAAAGTCTGGTTCATGAACATATTGGCTCCCTGTACAGTGTTCATGCCCTGTTGCCCGGCTTTTACTGCTTTTTCCACTTTATTGCCCGCTTTATTCAGCTTTTCTTCTGCTTTTTCAGCAATATTCTCCTTTACATTTTTCAACTGTTCTTTGCTGTCTTTCAAACCAGTCTTTGGGCTATCTACTTTAATTGTCTTGTCATCCTGAAACATAGTGTTTTTGTTTAAGTTAAAATTAAATAAACTGCTGATTGTGCAGCAATAGAATCAAAAAATATAAGGTTAGATCTACATAATCTGTTGGCTAAAGGCTAATTTTTAAAATCTGTTCTTATGAAAAAACAGGACAGCATACTCTTTCGAGCGCACTGTCCTGTACCAATTTTATTTTTACTAAGATGATGAATAGGCTTATTTACCTGCCGAAGGCCACAGTCCAGCGTATTGAGAAGTACCGTAGTCAATAGTTTCAGCACTTACTACGAAGCTGATTAGCATACTGTTGCTGTCTACAGCGTCGAAGTCTACTTCGTGTTGGATTACATATCCGTTCTCCCATTTCAAAGTGATCAGAGTTCCTTCTTCGTGAGATTTGTTGAATACAATTTCTCCTACTGTTGGCTTATATTTTCCGTTCAATAAGCTTTCCAGGATGTCTGATTTTTCAGTAGCTTCTACTGTAACTTTGATTAGAGCGTTAGAAGGATCTGATGCTACACGTCCTGATACGTCTGTTGATCTTGATACGCTGTAGTTCATTTTTAATAATTTCTGACCTTCTCCGTTGTTGAATTTTAAGATTCCTCTCGAATTTCTTTCTGCCATGATTTGTAAATTTTAATCGTTAATAATATTTTGTGATTCAGTGATTGTGTAGCAAATATAGAAGGTCTTTTTTCGGTAAAAAAACTTTTCGTCATAAATCTGAAAAATTGTAGTAGTTCTACGACTTTTTGTAGTAATTCTACGATATTGGATTTAATAACTCCACTCAACAGCTCTACAATAAGGACTTTACAAAATTCATAAAACACTGATAAAAAGGGATATTTTCCACATGAACGAGAAATATTAATACTTTTTAAGTAAAAATTAACACACCTTAACTTTTACTTAAAAATCATAAAATAGAAAATAAAACCCTTAGATTCTTGTCTGTAAAATTCAAAAATTCACACTTTTCTAAAGACATTTTTATTCTCTACATGAATATATAAAGTATCTCTGATTTTAACCTTTATTCTAATGTAGGATAAACATAAAAAAATAACCAGGCCATAAACAGGCTTGGTTATTTTTACTATTGTTAATCGGTTTAAGGTTGTCCTCCGGTTCCGGCTCCTCCACTTTCTTTTATTGATCTGCTGAGTATCTTATGTTTTCTGAGAAGGAAATCAGGCATCAGGTCAGTGGGAAGATAAAAGGTACTTTCTCCTTTTTTCTGCAATTCTTCTGTAATTCCCGGATTCCAGGCAAGTATTTTATCTACATCCACATCCAGCTCATCAGCGATTACACTCAAGTTAAACCCGGCATTGATATCTGTTTCTGATAATGTTTCATTGACTACTTTTCTGTTTCCATTTTCAAAAAACACCTTATTGATCCTTGCAGAATTATAATTGTTCAATACACTCTGAAGTTCTCCAGTTGCATAGCAGGCATTAAGGTATTTTTTAACATGATTGATGGTTTCGGCAGGAAGATATTTGTAAAATTCGTGGTATTGGCTTGAACCTGCAGTCTGCATCGCCTTGGCTATATTTCCTTCACCACAGTTGTAAGCAGCTACTACCGTTACCCAGTTATTGTATTTTTTATACAAATTGGCAAGGGAAATAACGGCTGTTTTTGTGCTTTTATACACATCTGTACGTTGATGTTCTGCAAGACCATACTGGTTGGCATGTGCAGTCATCAGCTGCCAAACGCCTACTGCTCCGGCTCCGGAAGTAATGTTTTTGTCAAAATGGGATTCAATAAGAGCTAAGTTCCTTAAATGCTTGGGAAGCCCTTTCTGAAGGAGCAGCTGCTCAATAAACTCAACAAGATCTTTGTTGGAATTAATGATTCCCTGGTATTTTCTCACACTGCTTTCTGAGGTATCTGAAGCAGCAAGAAACTGCCCGTTTACCAAAACAACAGTTCCCAAAAGCATTATCCCTGTAAAGATATTTCTGACAATGGTTTTCATCTTACTATTATTTATAAAGCAAAAAGGCAAATTTATGAATTGCCCTCTTGCTATTTACTGTCTTATTAATCTACTTTCCAGCTTAATTTTTCTTCTTCTTTATTCCAGTCAACATGAATGGTTTGTCCGGATTTCACTTCTTCTCTTACGATCATTTTGGAAATAGGTCTTGCCAGCTGTGCACGAATTACCCCGGAGATCTGTCTGGCTCCATATTTACTGCTAAATCCACCCAAAGCAAGGTTTCTTACAGCTTCATCACTAATCTTTAAAGTAATTCCCAATCTGGTTAATGAAGTATGAAGTGATTTCAACTGAATATTGAAGATTCTTTCTGCAATAGATTCCGTGATTGGTGCAAAAGGAATAATTTCTGTAATTCTGGCCAAGAATTCCGGTCTGAACCTTCCTGAATTAGACATGATCTGCATCAGTGATGAGGATTCAGGTACTTTTCCTTCTTCAAACTGTTTTACAATCTCTTCGCTTCCGATATTGGAAGTAAATAAGATCAATGCGTTGCTGAAATCTCCTTCTTTTCCAAGTTTATCATGCACTTTACCCTCATCCATGATCTGAAGGAACACATCAAATACGGAGTGGTGGGCTTTTTCAATTTCATCAAATAAAACCACGGTATAAGGCTGTTGTCTTATCTTGTTTACCAGCATACCTCCTTCTTCGTATCCAACATATCCCGGAGGCGCTCCATATAATAACGCTGCTGAATGTTCTTCTTTAAATTCGGACATATCAAAACGAACCATAGCCTTCTCATCGTTGAACAATAGCTCAGCCATAGATTTGGCAAGCTCTGTTTTTCCAGTTCCGGTAGGCCCTAAAAGGAAGAAAGATCCGATAGGCTGGCCCGGTTTGTTTAATCCGCTTCGATTCTCAACAATGGCATCGGAAAGGATTTTTAAAGCATGATCCTGTCCTACTACTCTGTTCAACAGAAGGGATTCCATGTTCAGAAGCTTTTCTTTTTCCTGTGCCTGGATTTTCCCGATCGGAATATTGGTTTTAGCAGCCATTACAGCAGCCAGTTCCAAACGATCTACTTTTTCTCTTTTTTTAGCAGCATGCTGTAAAAGCTCTGCATAAGTATCTTCAATAATCTTCTGGATCTGATCTACCGGCATAGAGTTGTCCAAAGCAGGCTGTTCACTTAATGATCCCCATAAAATAGGGCTTATTTTATCTCTCAATAAATTATAAGTCCAGATCAGTTCATCTGCCTTATCTTTATTATCCAAGAATTCTTCTTTTAAAATAGCGTCATAGCTTTCTTTCCAGCTGTCCAGCTCTTTCTCAGAAAGTTCATCCAGCATTTTAATGGCAGCCATTGTTCTATCTAACAAATCGATAGCAGCATCCGGTAATTTTTTACCTTTTGCATATCTTTTGGCTAAGCGTACACATTCCGGAAGGGCTGTTTTTTCCACTTCAATACCATGGTGCTTTTTATAGCCTTCAAGAAGAACGTCAATCATTTTTACACAAGTCTTTTCATCCGGCTCATTTACAGTTAACACCTCAAAACGGCGATTAAAAGCCTGCTCCGGCTCAATA
This sequence comes from Chryseobacterium contaminans, assembly GCF_001684955.1. Taxonomy (GTDB): domain Bacteria; phylum Bacteroidota; class Bacteroidia; order Flavobacteriales; family Weeksellaceae; genus Chryseobacterium; species Chryseobacterium contaminans. The sequence continues at coordinate 8,774 of NZ_MAYF01000061.1, forward strand.
ATTTTTCTATATTCTTCCTGGGTAGTAGCCCCTATAACGGTAATTTCACCCCTTGCTAATTCAGGTTTCAGAAGGTTGGCAACGTTTCCGATGCTTCCTTTCGGATCTAAAAGGGTATGAATTTCATCAATGAAAAG